>JAWLAO010000001.1:300000-525000 GCA_041395445.1 Gammaproteobacteria bacterium
ACTCGAATTCCGTTCTCATTGACGAATAAAATATTTCCTGAAATTGGGCTAATCCATGAAATTTTGACACGATTTTTATTATTTTTCTCAATGAATTCCAACCAATCGCCTGTTTTTAAAGATTTGGCTTTTAAATAATATGAGTCTGCTGTTGCCTCTTTATTATTTTGA
Organism: Gammaproteobacteria bacterium; assembly: GCA_041395445.1. Lineage (NCBI taxonomy): Bacteria > Pseudomonadati > Pseudomonadota > Gammaproteobacteria > Gammaproteobacteria bacterium. Next base: position 300,172 of record JAWLAO010000001.1, read on the forward strand.
AAATCTTCAACCAAAGCACTATTTTGAATTTGTTGAACGTGTCTGACAATATTAAATGGAACACCTACTTTCTTTTTCTTTGTCAATCCATGAAACGATACAAGTGTATCAAAAAGCTCCTGACCTTTGGACTTCACTTCATTGGGATTGAAAGCAACCAGCATTAAACCCTCACTATATATTTCCACAATTTTTGAGATTTCTTCGGCTGTTCCTGGTTTTTGTGGATTTGATAGATTGAGCAGAAAATCAACAAATTGAACTTTAGACTGAAGCGAATTGCTATCTTCTGAATTGCGCAGCATGTCCAAAGTCAAAACATTATGCCATTGCTCAATGAGCAGATTACGGATGAATTCCGGCATATATCTTCCAATCATTTTTTTATCCAAAATGACAGCTGCTTTTTTCTTAATTCTAAGTATATGTTCTCGACCTTGCTCCTTTTCCTTAACTCGTTTCTGAATGAGTCGATTTTTTTTCATCTGCCTCGTTAGAAAATCCTGATATTCTTCAAATAAGTCGTTGTAAAATTGATCTGAAAATTCATATTGCTGATTGATCTTTTCTTCAAGTTCTTCAAGTTTCTTCACATACTTGAGGATATATTTATCTGTACTACTAAACTCATCAGGAATTCGTGAAAAAGAGTTTAATATTTTCCTGAGTGAGTTGTCAGTGTCTGAGAATACTTGCGAACCGCTACCAACAGCCAGATACACTGATTTCTCTATTGAGCTAAGAATCGGTTTGAGAGATTGAGGTAGTCCTGAGCCTTTTACAATAGACTGAAACAAAAATTCAGTGATTTTTAATCCAGTAAAAACTTTTGGGTGTAATTTCTTATTAATGGTTTCAGAATTTAATTTTTGAGAAATTTTTACAACTGCATTAATAATTTCATTGCTGCTGTAATAGCCTTGCTTCTTCTCATCCGGCAGTTTTGTAAACAAGAGCTCAAAAGATTTCGTGATGATTTCTTGAGTCAAATAATCATTTTCAGACTCTGAGTAATTTTTTAACTTATAAAAGTCCAGTAATCTTTTAAATTTCAAATCATTGATTTCAATTTTTGATGGTGGTTTACTATTTCGGACAATTGATATTTTTGAATTCTGATTGGAATGATCTACCTCAAACTTTCCAACTTTTTCATATAAAGAACCCATTTGTTGCAAAATATTGAGATTAAAAGAATTGTAAATTATTTTTTTCACATTCAGACTGATATCCCAGTCGCTTAGAACTGTAAATAATATACGACTAATAACCAATGGTGACAGTGGCATTTGTTTTAATGTCAGTTTTTCACCATTTGTAAACTGTTCAAACTTATGCAATACCTCATTGATTTCTTTGCGAAAGTTGACTTGACACTTCTCCACCAAATTATCAAGTAAATCTAAACCGTGTTTCTCAGTTTCCTGTTCGGATAAATTTAGTCTTAAAAATTTTATGACTTCGTCGTTCCAACCACTTTCTGTGAAGTTATTAAAAATATGATTTAATTGACTGACGTATCGCTCTTTAAGAAGCAAACTATCTTGAATAAGAATTTTTATCGAGTTGGAATCAATGGAGTGATGATAATCTGAGGAGGCATTTTGCTCGATAACCAACAATGCTCCTTGAAGAGAATTCAATAAACTTTCCAAACCTTTATTAATAAATTCAACTGACACGGCAAACAACTCAGACAACTGTTGCTGACTGATTGCAGAAAGGCTTTTATTGTTAATATTGAACTGCATAGTTTGCGGTTAATGGGTTTGTATTTGTTATTGTTGAACATGATTATAACAAACTGATAATAAATTCATACAATATTTTCAATTTTGATTAACACATCTCCAATACGTTACCAATAGCATATTCTTTTGCAATAAAACTGAAACTATAATTCCTCAAACTTCATAATTTGAGTGAAAACATGAAAACAAAAATACAAAATCTATTTATTGCAATACTACTTTTAATTACAACAACTCTTAGTATTGCGGGAAATAAAGACTGGATTGAAAGATCTAACGAAATAGCCTACAAAATTCTTGAATCCAATGCTCAATTCGCTCCTGAGTTCTCAGGTCAACAAGGTGTGAACGGATATGACGAGGAAATTTTCGATTTAGAGCCAAATTTATATGAAAGGCAGATTAAAAACTCTGAAAAAAATCTGGCTATGATTGAAAAATTGCTTAAAAAAGAAACCGATCCTTTTTTGTTAAGTGATTTAAAAATCATGCAGAAAAATATCCTGGACGAAATTGAATCCAACAAAGTGAACTATGAAAAAGTGATGCCTTATGGAAACATTCCCGGGCTGATTTTTGCCGGCTTCAATGGCTTATTGGATAAACAAGTTCCTTTGGAAAGACAAAAGGCCGCTCTGATTCGGTTAAAAAAATATACCGGTGAAGCCAAAGGATATGTTCCATTTGTTGAAAAAGCAAAAGCTCGTTTGCAAGATAGAATGAACATTAAAGGTTTGATACTTCCTTATAAAGGCGAAGTTCAGCAGGATATCGAAAGAGCACCGGTGATGATTAGCGGTTTAACTGAGTTATTTAAAGGTACTGACTTAAGTGGCTGGGAAAAATCATTAGAACTTCTTCAATCCCAACTAACTGATTACACCAAATGGGTCGAAGAAACCATTCTTCCTAACACCCGTCCCGATGCCAAACTACCCAGAGAACTGTATGAGCTCGGATTAAAAAACTGGGGAGTTGATGATTCACCGGAAGAGCTCATGGTTACCGGTCAAGTTGCATTCATGAATATCCGTAACGAAATGATGGCATTAGCTCCTCTGGTGGCAAAACAAAAAGGTTATGACACAACAGACTATCGTGAAGTGATTAAACTTCTGAAAAAAGAGCAGCTTAACGGCGATGTTCTCATGTTTGAATATCAGGCTGTTATTGCTGAGATAGACGAAATTCTTAAGAAAAACAATCTGATTAGCGTTCCTAATGAACCCGCTCGAGTGAGAATGGCAACTGCTGCTGAAACCGCTCAACAACCGGCTGCTCATCTGGATGTTCCCCGATTGATTGGAAATACCGGAGAATATCCCGAATTTATCGTTCCCATGATTCAACAAAACGAAGATGGAAGCTGGCCACACAGCGATTATGCTTTTTCAGCGATGATGTGGACATTGTCAGCCCACGAAGCACGTCCGGGTCACGAGATGCAATTCACAACGATGCTTCGTGGTGGTGTCTCGACTGCCAGAGCCATGTTTGCGTTTAATTCAGCCAATGTCGAAGGTTGGGCACTATACGCTGAGTCCATCACCAAACCATATATGCCTTTGGATGGACAGTTAATTTCTTTGCAAGCAAGACTATTAAGAGCCGCCAGAATCTGGCTTGATCCAATGCTCAACTTGGGATTAATCACTCCGGATGAAGCAAAAAGAATACTTATGGAAGATGTTGTCGAAGGTGAGTCCAACGCTCAGAACGAAATCGAAAGATACACCTATCGAATCCCCGGTCAAGCAACGGCTTATTATTACGGCTATGAGAAACTGCAAGCATTAAGAGCTAAAACTGAACTAAAACTCAAAGAGAAATTCAAAGACCAAGAATTCCATGACTTCTTATTAGCACAAGGATTATTACCACCGGAAATTCTTGCTCAATCGGTTGAAAAGTATTTTATTGAACCTCAATTGAAGTAAAACCTGTATCGTAGGGTGGGTAAAACTCACCCTACAAATTTTCTACCATGAAGAACATAAAGTTCATGAAGGGAATTTTACTATCTCTAACAAACGTCATGTCATTCAATCACTTCATGGTTATTTTCTTTTTTCTCAATGAAGTTATCGCCTATGTGTATTGACGAGTTTTTCAATAATTTATGAGTTTCTCAAACTTCGACTTCACATATTGATAAAGCTGAATATCTACTTTATTGTTTTCCTCTAAGATTTTCCTGTGTTCCGCTCTCAAATCAGTCAATTGGATTTTTCTTTGCGAACGATTGACAGGTGGTAATTTGTTAAAAATAATTCCACATTGTTTTTCCAAAACATGACAGAACTCTTTGAAATATTCGGTCACTCCGACAAGGGTAAAACAATTATCAACGACTTCTTTTGCCTTAAAATACAAATCGTTGTCGCTGATATTGACTTCTGAATGCAAATATCCGGTAAGGCGTTTAGACTGACCATTATGGATTTCAACGAGGTTGTCTTGTTTTAAAAAACTATCAAAGCTCAAATCTTTAATCTGACCATGCAAAGCATGATAATCACGGGTTGCCAAATAGTTGTAATAGGAAACAATTCGGGAAACCGGTTCACGCAACATGGTTAAATGTACAAATCGAGTTTCGGGAAGTAACTGATAAAGCAAACCGTGAATAGGATGATGACCCATAATCAAGTTTGGATATTTGTTTTTTAAATGTATGACTTGAGGCAAGCGATTTAAGTCAGGAGCATTTACATGCAAAACATCTTTAAGTTCAAAGGGTTGGATGAGATAGTTTTCCAAAGAAGTGCCTGCTGTTTTAGGAACATGCGAAAACACCCAAGGAGTGGTATGAACTGTAATTTGGCTCAGTTCAGCAACATTTTCTTTTAAATATTTCAGATTGATAGCAGTATTTTCGGCATCAGTATTATTTTTCCAATTCTGTGCTTTTCCCAGAATTTGGTTAAATATTTGACTTTGTATCTGCATCAATTCACTCCAACTTTTCTGAACTTAATTAAACAATGGATTCATTTGCATTATAATGCCTTGCCTGAATTATTATAAAGCTGTAATTTTTAATGTCGATATATAATCACAAAACAAATTATCCTCAAGGAACATTGGTGCAATTTCGGATAAGCTCTGAAATCTTAAAAGATAATCCGCTTAAAGATCCTTTTGAAAGAGATGTTTTTGTTTATTTACCAATCGGTTATGACGAAAACAATCTGGAATATCCGGTCATGTATTATCTCGCTGCTTATACCAATAGCGGAAGCGGAGTGATAGGCTGGAAAGCCTTTGGCGAAAATATTACCGAACGATTGGATAGATTAATAGCTGAACAAAAAATAGGGCCGACAATCGTAGTTATTCCAGACTGTTTTACTTGTTTAGGAGGAAATCAGTATATTGATTCGCCGGCTATTGGAAATTACGCATCCTTTATTCATAAAGAGCTCATCCCAGAGATTGAAGGCAAGTTTCGCATTAAAAAAGGTTCTCAACACCGAGCCGTTTTAGGAAAATCGTCTGGTGGATTTGCCGCGATTCGTTTTGCAATGGATTTTCCGGGTTATTGGGGAGCAATTGCTAATCAGTCCGGTGATGCTGGATTTGATTTGCTTTATCAACGAGATTTCCCGACAGTTGCTGATGTATTGAGTAATTATAACTATGATGTGAATCATTTTCTTAAACGATTCTGGAAAGCCAAAAAAATTCATGGCTCAGAGATTTTAACACTCATGATGATTTGTATGGCGGCGACTTATGATTCTCAGGATGGTGATATCGTCATGCCTTTTGAATTTGAAACTTGCGAAACCAAACAAGAAAATTGGCAAAACTGGCTGAGTCATGATCCGGTCAATATGGTTGCAAAAAAAATTGATGCTTTGAAACAACTCAACGGCTTGTTTATGGATTGCGGATTTCGCGACCAGTATATGATTCACTACGGAATGCGAAGATTAAGCCGTGAACTTGAAAAGCATCAAATCGAACATACTTATGAAGAATTCAATGGGACACATTCGAACATAGATTATCGATTGGATGTTTCCCTACCCTATTTGTACGAGAAAATTAAATGAACATTACCGTTAGTCCTGAAGCCCAAAACTTTCTGTCTGATGTGGTCAAAAAACACAATATTGATGATTTGCATTTACAAATCATGGTGAAAAACGCAGGAACTCCAATTGCAGATTGCTTCCTGAATTTTTGCGAGCGTCATGAAGCTCCCAAAGATGCTTATGAGTTCAAACAAACAGATTTTAGCTTGTTTGTCGCCAAACAGGATGAGAAGTTCCTTGCTGACGCCAGTATTGACTATGACCTTACAGACACCGGTGGACAACTCAACATCAAAGCTCCAAAACTGAAAGGCGAAAAACCAAATGATGATTCTCCTCTATTTGAACGCGTGGAATATTTCATCAATGTGGAATTAAATCCGTCTCTGGCAATGCACGGTGGTCATGCCAAACTGAAAGCGATTGAGGATGGTTATGCTTTTATCGAATTTGGCGGTGGCTGCCACGGCTGTGGTATGGCACAACAAACACTTTCGATGGGAATGGAAACCAAATTGCTTAAAGCATTTCCAGAACTAAAAGGTTTAATGGACGGGACGGATCACTCTAATGCGGAGAACCCGTATTATGAGTGAATTCATTAAAGCCCTAACCCTACAGGATTTTGAATCTGAAATTGTTGAGAAGTCAAACTCAGTTCCGGTTTTGGTTGATTTTTGGGCAGACTGGTGCGCTCCTTGCAAACAACTCATGCCTGTATTGCATGGAATCGTGGAATCGCTTAATGGTGCGGTTCATCTGGCAACCGTTGATACCGATAAGGAACAAGAGCTTGCGATCCAATTTGGAATTCGTTCACTTCCAACAGTTATGCTGGTCAAAAACGGTGAGGTTGTTGAGCAGTTTATGGGGGCACAACCCGAATCCGAAATCAGAAAATTGATAGAACCTCATCTTGATTTGAATCAAGTTGCAGATAGTGAGCCTGAGTCAGAAAATCTGCAACAAGCCATGCAATTAGTTGCAATGGGAAACTATGATCAAGCTGTGGAACTATTGCATTTGGATGACTCACTCGATGCCAAGTTATTATTGATTCAAATTTATATGCAACAAAGCAATCTCGAAAAAGCCAAAGCGACTTTTGATAATTTGGATTCCGAGCAAAAAAATGATGAGAAATGCAAAAATATCAAATCGTCTTTCGAATTGCTGGAAATCAGCCAAAAACACCCACAAGAAAATTTACAATCCGCCATTCACAAAACAATTTACCAAGACCCAGAAGATGGCATTCAAGCATTACTCGATTTACTTGCTAATGTCAAAGGCAATGACCAAAATCCAATTAAACAAAGTTTAATTATCGCTTTTAATTTAATTGATGATGCTAAGATTGTCTCCCAATTTAGAAGAAAAATGGCATCCTTGATATTTTAATATTTAGAGTATTTGTATTTAAGCATTATTAATTCATTACTTTTTCAAAATATTAGTGCTTAACCATTCTTCAATTTATTGACTTCTGCCCAAAAGACAATAGAATATCAGGCGTTTTGACACAAAAATGATATAGGAATAAATAATGAAATTAACAAAAGCAATAATATTTTCTTTGGTGTTATTTGTAACAGCTTCATTTGCAAATAGGAGTGAGGAAAATAATTCAGCCGAACCGGTTGCAAATCCAACTGTAAATCCAAGTAGCTACCAATTTCCAACTGGTGGTGGCGTTGGTGTACTTTACAGTAATGGAGAATTAGTGAATAGTTCAGGTACAGGCGTTGGTGGACTTGATGAAAGTGTGTTGCAAAGCGTAACTTTAGGGATGGGTACACTAGGTTTTGGTCATCAAGTATTGAACGGAAACAGAATTGCAGATGACTTTACTGTTCCAGCTGGAGGATGGGATATAACAACAATTACCTTTTATGCATACCAAACAAACGAAACCGCATCGACTATAACTGCAGTTAATCTGCAAATTTGGGATGGTGATCCAAGTAATCCCGGAAGTACTGTCGTATTTGGAGATGATACAACAAACCGGATGATTTCAACTGTTAACTCAAATATTTTGAGGGTTACAGAAACTTCAACTGGAACCACAACAAATAGACAAATTGCAGCTAGCACAGTTGATGTAAATATCTCTTTACCTGCAGGAACCTATTGGTTGGATTGGCAAAGCGATGGTTCCGGAGCGTCAGGACCTTGGGCTCCACCAATTACAATCAATGGTCAATCAACAACTGGGAATGCACTACAGTTTACAGGTTCTTGGACTTCGGTCACTGATCTCTCAACTGGAACTCAGCAAGGTTTTCCTTTTGTGATTAATGGAATTTTACCTCCTCCTCCGGTTATCCCAACAACTAACTGGTTAGGGTTAACTTTGTTACTTATGCTACTGAGCTTTATTTCATACAGAAAATTAGCTAAATAAGTAAACAACTAATTATGATAAAAAATGCCTGAAATTTCAGGCATTTTTTTTTAATAAACTTTGTAAATAAGGTTTATAATTAACCAAATCAGAAATTATTGAAAATCTATGAAAAACTCAATACTATTATTGGCTTTACTTTTTATATCCAGTATTCAAGCACAACAAATAGCAACAAAAAAATTACCGCCTAAGTACACTCAGACGTTATTTCAACATGAAAATATTTTTATCGGTGCACAGCCGGATTATATTGATTTTGCTGACATTAAGGAATTTGGTATCACCAAAGTTATCAATAACAGAACTCTGGGTGAAATGAAAGAATTGAATTTTTACGAAGATTACCTTTTGAAAAAAGCCGGAATTGAATACGTTTTTATTCCAATTGGTGATGAAGGAAATGAATATTCACCTGAAAAACTCAAGGAATTTGCTCAAGCGATTGACTCAGCAGATGGTAAAGTACTGCTGCATTGCCGTTCCGGCCACAGAGCTTCGCAAATGTGGGCAGCGTATTTGGTTCAATACCAAGGAAAAACACCTGATGAAGCACTGGAAATGGTTTCAGATATGGGTTGGTGGCCAATGCCGATGGAAGCTCTGCTAAATAAGAAACTTTCAGTTCAATTTGCTGAGGAAAAATAATAATTCAGGGCTGTCTTGAAAAAGTACAAAGTTTATCCCACATTTTTTGTGGGAGATTTGTATCCAATTGATGCCCCCCATTAAATACATCCAGCCAGTAGGTTTCACCCTCAATCCAACCAGCATTTAAAAATTTTATTCGTTCCTGTTCAATCGTTGGCTTCAGCGGGTCTGATTGTCCTACTGAAACAAATACAGGCAAAACATCACTATTTGCCGGAACATTTGGATCTTCAAAAACAGCATCAGCAAAGGTCCCCGCACTCACGGAATAAGCAGGATATCCTTGGTTGTAGAACAGCATTAAAGTATGCATTAAATGTCCTCCAGATGAAAAACCATGTCCGTAAACTCTTTTTAGTTCAATATTATAATGTGCGAACATATCATCAAGAATATCATATAATAATGCAATATCATTTGGGAAGGTAAAGCCTCCACCAGTCGAACCGGTTCCTGCTTGAGCAACAATTATAAGATGATTTTGATCAGCAAAAGGTTTCCAGAAATCTCTGGTTGCCTGTGCGTTGGTTTGAGCCGTCCCGGCTCCTGCAGCTCCATGCCAGGAGAATAATAAAGGATAGGCTTTATTTGGATTGTAGTCTGGTGGAATGGAAACATAATAGGTTCTGTTCGCACCATGAGAAAAAACGACTCGGGTGAATGCTCCCGGATAACTTCCACCTGAGCCATTACTTGGTTCAGAATCATTCTGAAATCCAGATAAGAAAATAATATCTTCACAATCCATTAGACTAGGAATATCGGGTAAAGCATTACATTGGAAGCAACAGCCTAAAACAATCAAACTTAGTAGTTTTCTTTTATAAAATCTCATAATATCAACAGATATTTGCCACGAGAAAATACAGTTTCTGCCTATTAATCGCTTTTTTCAAGCATACCTGCGGAATTGTTACAATATTTTATTTTTTGACAGTTCTTCATAATACGGCATGCATTCATCGGCAATTTTTTGTTCATCCTGAGTGAGTTTAATTTCTTTTGGTTTGTATTTTGAAAAGCCGGTTGATTGAATGACGCTGTTATACCAATGTTTTGCCCAGACTCCGTCACTGTCGCGATAACCTTTATTCCAACTTAACATTTCACTATTAAAAGGAACGTCCAGTGTTTCACACATAATATTTAACATGTTTTCAGGATTCATCAAAATATCTTTGGAATCAAACACCGGTGGAGTTTCTCCATTTTCTGATTGAATCAGTTTGAATAGTTTTAACAATTGAGGATAACCCAAATCTTCAGGAGTCGCTTTGGGATATTTTTCCAAATAGGAGGATAAAACCTCATCAGGATGTCTCAGCAAGATGGCATTTTTCAGGTGCACAATCCATGACAAATCGGTATCTGTAAGAATATGATGTGCCATGTGTTTTTGGTAAAAAATGCTAATGTCATGCGGAAATTCACAAGTAGTGAGTCTTTTTGTGATTGATTGGTAATCTTTCCCCTGCTCTTCAATAATTTCTTCATACATCGGGTGTTTTTTCCCAGTTTGAAAAAGATAAGGTCCATATAAAGGTTCATCAACAACCACAGTATCAGATCGGTTTTCCCAACTACGCATCATCGCCGTAGAGATATTTCGTGGTCCTGACCACATTGCAATTCGAGTGATTGTCATACCAATCCTCTGTTAATCAATTGCAAATACAATTTCTGTAACCTGGGTATCATCTTTCTTTCAGATGGGTTTCCTATCACTCTGCCATCCACTTCATTCACAGGTGTGAGTCCAGCGAAAGTTCCCGTGACAAAGCATTCATCAGCTCCGTAAACATCAAACAATGAAAAATTCTTTTGGAAAACCGGAATGTCATTTTCCTCACAAAGTTGAATGATTTTAGAGCGTGTGATTCCACCTAAACAATAATCTCCTGTCGAAGTCCAGACTTCACCTTTTGTCACAATAAAAAAATGAGTCGAGTTACAGGTCGAAACAAATCCATGCGGATCGAGCATCAATGCTTCATCATAACCGGCTTTGGTTGCCTGAATACAACCCAAAATGCAGTTGATTTTGCTATGTGAGTTCATCTTCTGATCCTGAACATCCGGATATCCCCGACGTACATGAGTGGTGAATAATCGAATTCCCTTAGCAACTTTCTCCGGATTAGGGATTTTGTATTCGGGAATAATAACAATTGTTGCACCCGGAAAAGTGGCTCTGGGATCTTGATAAGGAGTGGTTTTCACGCCTCTTGTAACCATCAAGCGAATATGAACATGATCATGCATATCATTGGCTTGAATGGTTTGATATACTCTTTCAGACAATTCTTCTTTGCTCAAACCAATATCCATATCCAATGCTTTAGCTCCCTGATACAATCTTTGCAAATGATCATCCAAAAATGCAATAACTCCATTGTGCAATCGCAAACCTTCCCAGACTCCATCTCCCAGAATAAAGCCACTGTCAAAAACTGAAATTTTTGCTTCATTCCGATGAAACAATTCGCCGTTGATATTGATTAAAATATCGAGGTTTCGATCATCTTTAATAAATTCATGTGACCCCATTGAGCTTTCTCGTTGATTTTTAAAATCAACATAATACCATCAATTTAATCTCAAGTTGCAACAATCTTTATCATGCAATTCAATTGGTTCTGAGTTACTTTTCCCGATTGTTTTGACAAACGATTTTTCAGCAAATTGAATCCCCGAAAATTTTTTGATAAATCTTCCGGCTTGAATTTCTCCCTGGGCTTCCAGTCGGGTCAATTCCAATACTGCTTCATACCAGTTGAGTGGCAATTGCTCTTTTTCAAAAACGGCTTTGCATAAAATTCCATAGCGTTTTAATGACATTTTGATTAAAGATTGTTTGTCGGCTGAATCATTATTTTTACAAACAGACCAGCGACCCATCATGTCCAGATAATTGGTGTTTGACTTGTTTTTCTTAATGTATCTGGCGCGTTGTGCCGGCGATAAACTGAATATTCGCAAAGCAGACGCTCCATCACAATAAATTACTCCTAATTTAAGCAAGTGAATCAGCTCTTCTTCCAGTTCCAACAGCATACAAGATAAATTGGATTGAATATCACTCGCATACATGGCTCCTTTTTCTTTAAGAATACTCAGAATTTGAGCTGCCCTGTCAGATATTTGTTCAGGTAAAAGTTCAACAATAGGAAAACATTGTAAATTTTCCCTTTTCAAGAATGTTATTGGTGTGTTTTTCAAACAAGCAACTCCCAAATTGGTTAAGCTGTGATTCGGAACCACTCTTTTCCAGATAAATTGTCCGCTATAACACAAAGAATCCAGCATGTAACACTGATAATCTTTCATACGGGGCTTGATGAGAAACTCTTCCCAAATTCCGGCGGGTGCAGAATAACCCTGCAACAATGTTAAAACATGAATCAAACCGTCCATTCCTGAAAATTGCTTTTCAGCTTTTAAACCATGTTTGATAAAAAGCTGATTTTGATATTGTGCCGGAGAAACCAACTCATGAGAATTGCGTTTTTGATAATGAGTTTGCTTACGAATTTTTGCCAGAATATGGCGTTCGCACCAATGATTTTCGCCAACTTTAAACACTCTGCCATCAATTTCCAACTGGGTTAATGCTTGTTGCAAACTACTGGCAGAAACTTGCAGCAATTGTCTGAGTTTTTCAAAATCAACATACCCAATTGACTCCATTTTCATAAACAACAATTTTGCCAGCTTGGTAATATAATCATCGGAGGGGTTTTTATAAACAGATTCTACAAGTTCCCGGTTTTCTGCACTAAACCAAATTTGAGAATCTTCATGCCTGACAATTTTTCCCTGTTTTTGCAATTCTGGTAAATATTCCACCGCTTCTGCCATTTCATGCTCGTACATGATACCTGAAAAATGAATGGCCTCATGAAGTTCATCCGCATTTCGCATAAAAGGGATGACGGTGCTGTTTACAGACTCAATAATTTTTGGATTGAGTTCCTGACTTGGGAATGATTCGAGAACATCCGATAACTCTTTGGTTTTAATCGCATTGGTGCGTCGTTCTTCTGCCGGAGCATCATCCAGAAACATATAATTCCGAGCATTGATGATTGCCAGAGATGTCGGCGATGGAGTGTTGCTGTCAACAAACGAAACCTCAATTTCTTTATTGCGAATTTTGTTGAGTATTTCAGCTAAACCATCAATATCCATTAAAACACGAATACAATCATGAATGGTTTGTTGCACTAAAGGATGTTGAGGAATTTCACGATCTCCCTGAATATTTTCCAGACAAGCAATTTGATCCGGAAAAAGTTGGGCAATCAAATCCTCAGCCCGGTTTCTTTGTAATTGTGCCGGAACTTTCTTACCGCCATTTCGACGCCGAATTGCCAAAGCTATGGTCGCATTCCAACGCCATAGCGTTTCAAACATCGGTCGATCCAGCAATGCTTGAATCAAAATATTTTCTACTGTTTCCGGATTCAGATAATTGATGATGGTATTCAATTCAAAACTATGACTTTCGCTGAGTGACAAAATCAAAGTGTTTTCATCGGCAGCGGCTTGTAGTTCAAAATTAAACTGACGACAAAACCTCTTGCGTAAAGCCAAACCCCAGGCGCGGTTAATTCTTGAACCAAAAATCGAATGAATCACCAGATGCATGTCATTATTTTCATCAAAAAATCTTTCAACAACAATGTGTTGCTGAGTTGGAACGACGCTCAGGACTTTTTGAGTTTTGGCAAAATAATCTTTTAATTGCGAAGCAGCTAATAATGGAATTTGATACTTTTCAGCAACCTCTTCAGCATTTAGTGAGCTCGCAGAAATTGTTTGTATCACTTCAGAAACGGATTGGCTCAATTCATCGGAACGCCACATTTGCACACCAAACCAAAAAGGAATATTCGGTGGCAGCCCGTGAGCATCTTCGACAAAAACTCTGCCGTTTTCAATTTTAAGAATTCGATAGGAATGATTTCCCAGAATAAAAATATCGCCGGGTAAACTTTCAAATGAAAAATCCTCATTCAAACTGCCAATTTGAATATCTTCCGGTAATAAAATCACATCATAATCAAATTGGTCGGGAATTGTTCCTCCATTCGTGACAGCGGTCAAACGAGCCGATTTCCGAGGTCTTAATTCATCGTTGGTTTTATCGTGAAACAACATTGCCGAATGACGCAGGCGATTGCCTCCATAGCCTTCGGCAAGCATTTGAATCACTTGATTGAAAGTTTCCTCAGATAAATTTTTATAGGTCAGATTATCTGTTAATAAGAAAAATAACTGTTTGCGATTCCATTCTTTCAGCGAAACTTCCGCAACAATCTGCTGAGCTAAAACATCCAATGGTTGTTGCGGAAATAATGTTGTATCGAGAATACTTTTTTGAATGGCGTGTTTGAGTGCAGTTAATTCCACCAAATCATCAATTGTATTGGCAAACAAAAAGCCTTTTGGTGTTTTATCCAAGCTGTGACCGGAACGCCCTACTCTTTGTAAAAACGCCTGAATATTTCCCGGCGAACCAATTTGACAAACACAATCAATATCACCGATATCGATTCCCAACTCCAAAGAAGCGGTCGCAACCAATGCTTTTAGCTGACCTGATTTCAGCATTTGTTCGGCATTTAAGCGATGTTCCTTTGCCAAAGAACCATGATGGGAGGTAATAAATTCTTCACCAATTTTTTCAGCCAGATTTTTAGTCAACCTCTCGCACAAACGTCGGTTATTGACAAAAATCAGAGTGGTTTTATGCTCAGCAATCACCTCACAAAGTCTTTGATAAACCTCTGCCCATTGCTCGTTGGACATAATCGCTGTCAGAGGAGATTGCGGAATTTCTATGGTGATTTCGAGTTGCCGTTTATGCCCCAGATTAACAATTTCAGAGTTTTCACCATGCAAAATAAAGTCTCGCATGGTTTCGATCGGTTTTTGAGTGGCCGAAATAGCAATTCTTTGAGGGCGTTGATAACAAAGAGCTTCCAGCCTTTGCAAAGACAGCACAAGATGAGCCCCACGTTTGGAATTAGCTACCGCGTGAATTTCATCAATAATCACCGTTTTCAGATTTTTCAAAATCTCACGACCACTCTGAGAAGTGAGCAAAACATACAAAGATTCCGGAGTAGTTACCAATATATTCGGCGGTTTTTTACGAATTTTATTTCGTTCTGCCGGAGTTGTATCTCCGGTCCAACTGGCTGCCCTTACATTTTTATCAGGAAATAATTGATTCAAATCAACCAGCGGTTGTTCCAGATTGATTTTGACATCATTGGACAAGGCTTTGAGTGGTGAAACATATAAAATCGTCAATCCATTATCACCTTTGACGAACAATTGATTCAAACCATACAGAAAAGCCGCTAATGTTTTACCGGAACCGGTTGGCGAAGAAATCAGAACATCACGTTGCTTTTCAATTGCCTGCCATGCCTGAATTTGTACATCAGAGGGATGCTTAAACCGACTTTCAAACCAAGATATTAACTGCGGGTGGAATATTTTATTCATCGTAAGTTTTATTGTTAATATTTGCTTTGTAAGTTGTGCTACCTTGAGAATTGACCTTATAATACACGACTTAATTTATAAAACATATATACGAGGGGTATATGAAAGATCAAGATTCAATATTTTTCAAAAACTTTTCCATTTTATTGGGCGCATTAGTTGGTCTCACAATCATTTTGATTGTTGTTGGTTATTTGGTTCATAATAGTTTGTTTGCAGGGAAAGAAACTGTTACTGACCGCAATGCTATCGAACAGGCTTTAGAACCTGTTGCTAAAGTCAATACAGGTGAAGTTGTTGAGGAATTTTCAAATACTGGCGATAACACTGCTGATACACAGACAAATAACAACCAAGCAGAAGCTCAGGTTGCCGGAGCCTTTGATGGTTCATTGGATGGGGCTATGATTTATCAGAATGTTTGTTTTGCATGTCATGCAACCGGTGCTGCAAATGCACCTAAATTGGAAGCTACCGCTTGGACAGACAGAATGGAAAAAGGAGTTGATGGTCTTGTGACAAGTGCAATCAATGGTTTAGGAGCCATGCCACCTAAAGGCGGTCGCCCTGACTTGACTGATGAGCAAATGAAAGCTGTTGTTGAATTTATGGTTAAAGACTTCCAATAACACTTTTAAACTCTAAGTATTAATCAAAAAAGCACATCGTTTGGTGTGCTTTTTTTTATATCTGTTCTTTTCTAAAATCCCTTAAATAAACCTTCATATCATTAAACTACTGTAACTCGCTGTTGAATTCAGATAAAATGTATAAGATTCCAATAAAATATAACTTATGAAAAAATACACATTTCTTATTCTTTTCTTTATCTCATCAATTGTTAATGCCGATTTAATAAGTGCTACTAAAAATTATGAAGAACAAAACTTTAACGAGGCTTTCAATCAATTTATGGTACTTGCCAAACTGGGTAACATCAATGCCCAACATAATATTGCAGTCTTGTATTACAATGGAGAAGGAACTGCAAAGGACTTGGAAAAAGCATATGCATGGTCAGTAATTTCTGACTCAGAGAATGATAATTATCAACAACTAACAAGCACCATTAAATCCAAACTCTCAAAAGAGCAGCTGGAGAGTGCTGAAGTTTATGCTATAGAGTTAGAAGAAGACTACTCCTATGAAAATAGTAAACTTTTACTAGGTCCAAAAACTGATAAAGCTGATAAAGATTCAAATATAAAAACCAAATCTGTTGAAATCGTTAAGACAGCAGCTCCTTATTATCCGAGAAATATGTTGAGTAAAGGAATTCAGGGTTTTGCTGATATTCAATTTTATGTCTATCCCAATGGTAGTATTAAAGATTTTCAGGTTTTAGAAGAGTTTCCTTCAAATAATGAATTTGCGAGAGAAGCTATCAAATCTATACAAAAATATAAATTCAGATTTAATCCTGATAAATCAGGCAATTATCGAACTGAACCCTATTTGGTAACACAACGAATAAATTTTGCAATTTCAGGTCATGAAGAACGATTACATAAATCTCAGAAAGTAGTCATTGATAAAATACTTGAAAATGCTAAGAATGGTGATGTTGGCTCACAGTACTCTTATGCGGTGTTATATGACACATTACTAGAAAGAAAGAGTGAAATAGATGGTGGCCAAATTACCGACTGGTTATTTAATGCGTCTCAAGAGGGAAATATTGATGCTCAATTTCGTTTGGGTAAAAAGATATATTATGGTAAAGATTGTAAAATTGAAAAACAAAAAGGAGTTGACTGGGTTATGAATTCCGCACAAATAGGAAATGTTGATGCACAATACATGGCATATCAAATGCTAAACAATTCCCAGTTGGTAAACCAATCCGGTCAAACAGCCTTTTATTGGCTCGAACAATCTGCCCTGAATGGTCTTCTTGTTGCTCAATTGAAATATTCTGAGGTCATTGCATCCTCTGACAATCCAACAGAAGAACAAATTGATTTAGCAGAAACATTTCTGAATAAGTATAAAGACAAACTATTTAAAACAATTCAGTGGTATCAAGTAAGAGCTTTGTTATATCAAAAACAAAAGAAAGACTCACAGGCGCTATCTTCAATAAAACAAGCAATTTCTAAAGCAAAAAAATTAAAATGGGATGTGTCAGAACTTGAGCAACAAAAAGAGTTGATTATTAAAAACAAAAACTCAGCTTAGTTATTGGAAACTTCGACTTTATCCAACAGAACCCTCAGCTTCCTTGCTATTTCTGTCGGATAAAGTCTCAAGCCTTGATTTATTTATCCATAACAGGCTCAACCGTATAACCTTTTTCTCTCAAAAGGTTGATTACGCCAACATCACCACCTAGATGCCCTGCTCCGAAAGCAAATAGAGTGACTTGTTGTTTGGCAATTTCAGGAATTTTCTCATCTATTGAAGTAATAAGAAACTCAATTATATACAGCTTGGTTGTCTGTATAAGTGTCAATAGTCATTGGTGATGATTGGTTTTATAAGGAATCAATCAAATAAGGTAAAGTTATCAATGGGAATTTAGAATGAATACAAATTTGCCATTTCCAATTTTCTGAAAAAAAGGTACAATCAATCGCAATAAAAAAGATTGGGAATCAAATTCTATGAATAAACGAATAACTTCGGCAATTATTCTTCTATTTTTGCCCTTTTTAGCAAATGCTTCTATTGATGAAACGATTAATAATACTCTAGCGCCTTACCTGAATAAATTTACTCAAATCATATTTGCACAAATCCCTTTGTTTGGAACCACAGTTCCATGGGTTGTGATTTGGCTGGTAATCGCTGCCTCCTTTTTTACCATCTATTTTAAATTTATCAATTTAAGGACTTTTGGTCATGGTTTAGCATTGATGCGTGGTAAATATGATTACTCCAAAGCTCCGGGAGAGGTTACACACTTTCAAGCACTTTCCACCGCTTTATCTGGAACCGTTGGACTTGGCAATATTGCCGGTGTCGCAGCAGCTGTTGGCATTGGAGGAGCAGGTGCCACTTTCTGGATGATTGTTTGCGGTTTTTTAGGGATGTCCTCAAAGTTTGTAGAGTGTACTTTAGGTGTCAAATACCGTGATATCTTGCCAAACGGTCATGTGCACGGTGGTCCTATGCGTTATTTAACCAAGGGTTTTGCAGAAAAGAATATGGCTGGATTTGGAAAGGTTCTAGCGGTGATTTTTGCAATCATGTGTGTCGGAGGCTCTTTTGGCGGCGGTAATATGTTCCAAGTAAATCAAGCATTGGAGCAAGTGGTTGCTGTCACGGGTGGAGAAGGATCATTCTTGTCTGATAATGGTTGGCTCTTTGGTATCGTCGTTGCCATTCTTGTGGGCATTACAATTATTGGCGGAATCAAAAGCATTGGTCGTGTAACTTCCAAGTTGGTTCCATTTATGGGGATTATATATGTAGCTGCAGGATTGGTTGTGATTTTAATGAATATCAATCATGTTCCCGATGCTTTTGGAGCTATCATAGATGGAGCCTTTTCATTTGAGTCTGCATTCGGAGGTTTGATTGGTGTCTTGATTGTAGGATTCCAACGTGCAGCATTTTCCAATGAGGCTGGCATTGGATCTGCTTCGATTGCTCACTCTGCTGTAAAAACTGATTATCCAGTTACGGAAGGACTGGTTGCCTTATATGAACCCTTCATTGATACAGTAATTGTGTGTACGATTACTGCTTTGGTGATAGGAATAGCAGGGTTTATTCCTGATGAACCAACAAAAGGAATGGGAATTGCACTAACTTCTGCAGCGTTTGGTTCTGCTATTTCGTGGTTTCCTTATGTTTTAACTATTGCAGCAGTTCTATTTGCTTTTTCAACCATGCTAGCTTGGTCATATTATGGTTTAAGGGCCTTTAATTTTTTGTTTGGGCACAGCAAAGGGGTTGATATGACATATAATATTTTATTCCTTACATTTATTATTATCGGGTCTTCTATGAGTTTATCTGCTGTTATTGATTTTTCTGACGCAATGATTTTTGCAATGTCAATACCTAATCTCATTGGATTGTATTTTCTTGCTCCTGTAGTTAAAAAGGAATTAAACAAATATATGTCAAAAATCAAGTCCGGGGAAATCAAACCGACTGAATCATAATTCATTAAGAATTTTCGAGGGTGTGAGTAGAAAAAACAGGGGAACAATAATTGTTTCCCTTGTTTTTTGTCTATAAAATTTTCCTTTTACTTTTTATAACAAAAGTATTAATTAATTGACTATTGATGGTTTCAGAGGATAATTCATTTTTTTATCCTATTTATACAATGATCAAACGCTTTCACTTTCCAATAGTTGTCATAGATGAAGATTTTCGCTCGGAAAATGTATCCGGTTCCGGCATTCGTAACTTAGCAGAGGCAATAAGTGCTAACGGTGTTGAGGTTGTCGGTTATACCAGTTATGTTGACTTAACATCATTTGCTCAACAAGCTTCGAGGGCTTCGGGCTTTATCTTGTCAATCGATGACGAGGAAATAACACATGATTCTGAAACTTCAGATAAAGCGATTGATGAAATCAGGCAATTTATCCAGGCTGTCAGACGAAGTAATCCGGATATTCCGATATTTCTCTATGGTGAAACCAAAACATCACAGCACATTCCTAATGATATTTTGCGTGAATTGCACGGCTTTATTCACATGTTTGAAGACACACCGGATTTTGTTGCCAGACATATTATTCGTGAAGCACAAAAATATATCAATTCAGTTGCTCCGCCTTTCTTTAAAGCATTAATGAATTATGCCGCTGATGGCTCGTATTCTTGGCACACTCCCGGACATTCCGGAGGTGTGGCATTCTTAAAAAGCCCGGTCGGACAAATGTTTCACCAGTTCTTTGGTGAAAACATGCTTCGAGCAGACGTATGTAATGCTGTTGAGGAATTAGGACAATTGCTTGATCATAATGGTCCGGTAGCAGCCAGCGAAGAGAATGCTGCGAGAATTTTTAACAGCGATCATTTGTTTTTTGTCACCAATGGAACTTCAACATCGAATAAAATTGTTTGGAATTCCACCGTTGCAACCGGCGATATAGTTGTCGTGGACCGCAATTGCCACAAATCGATTCTTCATGCTATTATCATGACCGGGGCGATACCTGTGTTTTTAATGCCGACCAGAAATCACTATGGCATTATTGGACCTATTCCTAAACATGAATTTTTACAAGAATCCATTGCTGCAAAAATCGCATCTCATCCTTTTGCTCATCGAGCCAAAAGTAAAAAACCAAGGATTCTTTGTATCACACAAAGTACTTATGACGGTGTGATTTACAATGTAGAAGAAATCAAAGATATGTTGGGTGATAGTATTGACTCTTTGCATTTTGATGAGGCATGGCTTCCACACGCAGCTTTTCATAATTTTTACACTAATATGCATGCCATTGGTGGCGATGAACGCCCTCGAGCTGAGAATGCAACTGTTTTTGCCACTCAATCCACACATAAATTATTGGCCGGTCTTTCTCAGGCTTCACAAATTTTGGTTCAGGAATCTCAAAACGCTCAATTCGATATGCATCGTTTTAATGAGTCATTCTTGATGCACACTTCAACCAGTCCACAATATGCCATTATAGCTTCTTGCGATGTTGCTGCGTCAATGATGGAACAACCTGCCGGTTCAGCTTTAGTAGAAGAGTCATTGCATGAAGCATTGAACTTCAGACGTGCGATGCGAAAAGTAGATAACGAATTTGGTGAAGACTGGTGGTTTAAAGTTTGGGGACCGGATCATTTCAGTGATGATGATGTTCCAATTCAGTCCGAATGGATGATTAATCCGAATGAAGAGTGGCATGATTTTGAAATTGAAGAAGCCGAATTCAATATGCTTGATCCAATCAAGGCAACAATTATCACACCGGGCATGAATGTAAAGGGCTCTTTTGATTCTTTCGGTATTCCTGCTACTATTGTTACGAAGTATCTTGTTGAGCATGGGATTGTGGTGGAAAAAACCGGGTTGTATTCCTTTTTCATTATGTTTAATATAGGTATTACTAAAGGTCGCTGGAACTCTCTGGTTACTGAGTTGCAACAATTTAAAGATGACTACGATCAAAATTTACCGATGTGGCGGGTGATGCCTGAATTTGTAGAGAAAAATCCTCGTTATGAGCGCATGGGGTTAAAAGATTTGTGCCAATCTATTCATAATATGTATAAAGATCATCATGTCGCAACAATCACCAACAAGATGTATTTATCAAACATTGAACCCGGAATGCTACCGGCTGAAGCCTGGGATAAAATGGCGCACAATGAAGTGGAAAGAGTTCCGGTCGATGAATTGGCGGGTAGAATTACAGCAATGATGATTACCCCATACCCGCCGGGTATTCCTTTAATGATTCCCGGCGAACGATTCACTCCTGAAGTCATCAAATATTTGGAATATATCAAAGTCTTTAATGATGCTTTCCCTGGTTTTGAATCAGACGTACATGGTTTAATCAGTAAAGTGATAAACGGTGAAAAACAATATTTTATTGACGTAGTCAAAGAATAACTTTTTTTTACAAATAAAAAGGGGTTAAATACATCATTTTTTAGCATACATTTGTTCATGTTGCCAAGTTGTTTGGCCGAATATATTTTCAACACTTTTTGAGGGTGGTTTTATGAGTGTTTTAGGTGGATTCGTCATCATTTACATGGTGATTTCAGTCATTATTGGGTTATTTGCGGCACGCCATGTTAACAATTCGGCTGATTATATTGTTGCCGGTCGCTCATTACCGATTTATGTTACGATTGCAACTGTATTTGCAACTTGGTTTGGCTCAGAAGCCGTATTAGGAATTCCGGCAACTTTTATTGAAGAAGGCATGTCCGGAATTGTTGCTGACCCTTTTGGCGCTAGTTTCTGTCTGGTGTTTGTCGGCTTGTTTTTTGCCGCTCGTCTTTATCGGATGAAGTTGCTGACTATCGGTGACTTTTATCAACAAAGATACAGTCGCCAGGTTGAAGTGATGGTAGCTATCGCTGTTTGTATCAGTTATCTGGGTTGGGTTTCTGCACAGATTGTGGCTCTCGGACTATCCATAAATTTAATCTCTGCTGAGTTCATCTCATTTGAATGGGGCATGGTTATCGGTCTTATAGTGGTGTTGGTTTATACCATTTTTGGTGGTATGTGGTCAGTCGCCATCATGGACTTTATCCAGATGATTACCATTTTGATTGGTATGTTGCTTGTGGGTTGGCTGGTTGCAAACCGCTTGGATGGAGGTGTTATGGAAGTGGTTAATCATGCCAGCAGCCATGGGAAACTGGAATTCTGGCCGGACTGGAATTTGGCGTCAATACTCGCTTTCATTGGTGCATTTGTGACATTGGCATTGGGTTCGATTCCTCAACAAGATGTATTCCAGAGAGTGATGTCAGCGAAAAATGAAAAAGTAGCTGTGCGAGGAACGGTTATTGGAGGTTCGTTTTACTTATTATTCTGCTTTGTCCCGATTTTTATTGTTTACGGTGCGACATTATTAGATCCAGCCTTAGCTTCTGAGCATCTGGCCGAAGGTGGTGATCCTCAAAGAATTCTTCCTGAGTTTATATTAAACGAAGTTCCAATTTGGGTTCAAGTGATGTTCTTTGGTGCTTTATTATCCGCTATTATGTCAACAGCATCCGGAACTCTTCTTGCACCTTCTGCGATATTTGCAAAAAATATACTAAGAAGTTGGTTAAACCTCAATGACCATCAGTTACTCATAACTTTAAGGCTGACTGTTTTAGGATTTGGATTGTTAGTTCTTTGTTATGCATATTTGAGTGCTTCGGTGGGTCTGAGTGTTTTTGAAATGGTAGAGAATGCTTATTTAGTTACTTTGGTCGGAGCATTTGTACCTTTGGTATTTGGAATTTATTGGAAACATGCCAATAATAACGGTGCTCTTTTATCGATTGCTATGGGCGTTATCAGTTGGGGTGCTTTTGAAATTGTACAAATCAAAATGTCGGCTCAAGGTGAGGAGTTGTTGGTTCCTCCTCAATTAACAGGTTTGTTTATGGCAATTATTGGGATGATTGTTGGTAGTAATATTAAACGATTCAAGAATAAGAGCATTGAGATAGAGCAACCGACCCAGTAAGTTTACTATTTTAAATTTTTTGAAATGTTGCAAATCATCAATCTTCGAGTTGAATCACTTAACCCAGTTTTTAGGGTTTTGAGGAATTGCATCTTTGCGAATTTCAAAATAAAGTGCGGGTATTGGCATATCTCCTGAATTTCCTACTGTGGCAATTTGTTGTCTTTCTTCAACCCAATCTCCGGCTTCAACACTAATGGATTGATTGAAACCATAAAGCGACATGTATCCATCCTGGTGGTCAAGAATAACCAACATTCCAAACCCTCGCAACCAATCTGCAAAAGCCACCCTTCCATAAGCGATAGCACTCACCTGATTGCCAAAATCGGATTGGATAACAACTCCGCTCCAGCGAGTATCTTCAGATTTCTGCGAATTAAAAGAACGAATATATTTACCGTCAACTGGTTGTTTCATTTGTCCTCTCAACTGTGCAAATGACTTATTCAGTCCTAAATCCTTGGGTAAATCACTGAGTAATACCTGAATTTCATTCAACAATTGTTGCAAACGCTGTTGGTCTTTATTCAAAGTCTCGCTTTCAGTTTCATGCTTGGCGATTTCCAGTTTCAGATTATTCAAAATTTCCAGTCTCTGTTTTCTCTGTTTAAGTAACTCAGCTTGTTGCTGTTCCAGAATTTCTTTCTTATGATTTTCTTGCTCGAATAGTTTTTCCCTCTCAGACTTCAAAAGTTCCAGGTTTTCAATCTCAACAGCCACTTCACGAATCAAATTGAATAATTTGTTTTGCAAGTATTTAATTCGATGCTTGCTTTGTATATCCGCTTCGTTACCCGGATTTATCAGCAACATTTTCAGAGTTTTATCATGATTGAGATAGATTTGTAATTTCAATAACTCAGTAATTTCATTTTTTTGTCTTTCAATGCTGTGATTGCTGATTTCAATTTTCTCGTTGATTTCTGAAATTTCTTTTATGATTTCCTGTAATTGCAGATTGCTTTCTGTAATTTGATTCGAAACCGAACTAATGACTCTGTCCTGATGTTCCAATTCATCAATTAGTTCTTTTTCTTTACCATAAGCATTATTCAGCTTCTGTTTTAATGTTTTTAGCTTGCTTTGAATGTTTTCAATTCCAACCTGGAGCTCGGCTTCACTTTGCTGAGCATGAAGAGAATATGAACTGATAAATAATATAACGAGAATTGCTTTGAACATTAACTATTGAAGTATAAATATGACTTTATTATAGAGCTTAACGGCAATCTATTATAGAATGCGTGACTTTCTAAAAACAATTAAATGATAGTTGGTACTTGAAAATATTTTTTTCAACCCTATTAACCTGCCTGAAAGTTCGAGGGAATTAAATTTATGTCTCAGTTAGCTGAATTTGTTAGCAATCATTTGTTTTTGTCGCTTGCATTTCTTGCTGTGTTTTTTATTTATCTTTCAATTATTATTGGTGAAAAAACACAAGTATTCAAAAATGTCGATACTAATCAATTCACCCAATTGGTCAATCATCAGAACGCTGTTGTTATCGACACTCGTTCCAAAGAAGATTTTGCCAAGGGACATATTGTCAATGCAATTAATATTCCAACCTCCGAACTCGTCTCAAATGCAAAAAAAGTGGACAGTTTTAAAGGCAAAGCTGTTATCGCTTATTGTGCAAATGGCATTACTTCAAAAGCAGTTTGCAGACATTTGACAAAATCCGGAATTGAACATGTGTTTAATTTGTCCGGTGGAATCAATGGCTGGATTGGTGAGAAGCTACCAATAGTCAGAAATTAATATAAAATTATAAATTTAAAAATTGAATAGGAGTCAATAATGACTGAAGAAAACAAAACAGCAGCACCTCAAGCAGCGAACCCTGAAAATATGCCAACTTTGGTTTTACAAAAAGTTTATACCAAAGATGCTTCATTTGAAGCACCAAATGCTCCGGATGTTTTTAATGAAAAAGGACAACCGGAAATTAAAATGAACTTGAATCAAAAAGTTAAAGAACTGGCTCCCGATGCCTATGAAGTCCTGCTTACAATAACCGTAACTTGTGAAGTAAACGGGAAAAATGCTTACCTTGCTGAAGTTCCACAGGCCGGAATATTCGGACTGAAAAATTTTGACGATAGAGCAAAACACCAAACATTGGGCACATATTGTCCAAACTCTTTATTTCCTTTCGCTCGTCAAGCAGTTACAGAGTTGGTTCTGAATGGCGGATTCCAACCATTGTTATTGCAACCTGTGAATTTTGATCAATTGTATTTCCAACAAATGCAACAAGCGCAGGCACAGGCACAAGCTCAATCAGAAGCAGATAATTCTACAAAACAGTAATTTATGAAATTTGCTGTAATTGGTGCCGGTTCCTGGGGAACTGCTTTGGCAATTCAACTTGCCAGAAATGGTACTACTTACCTTTGGGGAAGAAAACCCCAACATATAGATGAAATGCAAAAGTCCCGGAAGAATCAGAAATACCTTCCGGGAATTGTTTTCCCTGATAATCTTATCCCTGAAAAAGATTTAGAAAAAGCCATCTCATCATCTGATGCGGTTCTAGTCGTATCACCATCTCATGCTTTTGCCGAGATTCTTGAAAAAATAACTCCTTATTTGCAAGAGCGTCCATTAGCATGGGCAGCTAAAGGGTTTGAACCGGGTTCCGGACGTTTTCTTCATCAGGTTGCAGAAGATATCATTGGCAAAGATCATCCGATGGCATTAGTTACCGGACCATCGTTTGCTAAAGATGTTGCCGAGGGGAAACCGACATTAGTTACAGTTGCCAGTAATAGTGATAAATTCGCGCGTGATGTGGCTTATGCTCTGTATAACTCCCAATTCCGAGTTTATATCTCGCACGATATGATCGGTGCCGAGTTAGGTGGTGCGGTAAAAAATGTTCTTGCATTGGCGACAGGTATTTGTGACGGTATGCAGCTTGGGGATAATACGCGGGCAGCTATCCTTACACGAGGAATGGCTGAAATGATGCGTTTAGGACAAGCGATGAATTGCAAACCCGAAACTCTTATGGGTTTATCCGGATTGGGCGATTTGGTTTTGACTTGTACCGGTGATTTATCTCGAAACCGCCGAATGGGACTCGCTTTAGGGCGAGGACAAAGCATTGAAGAAGCTAAAGCGGAAATTGGTCAAGTTGTTGAAGGTATAAATACAGCCGATGAAGTGGTGCGTTTAGCAAAAAAATATAATGTTGATATGCCAATTTCAGAACATGTTTGGAAAGTCGTAAATGGTTTGATGACCCCCGCTGATGCAGTGAAAGAACTCATGTCCAGAGAAGTAAGGCAAGAATTTGAGTAAGCAATTACAAATCAAAATCTATAAAGACCCAATAGAGCACATTGTTGTCTTCCTGAATGATTGGGAAACTTTTGGCAATAGCAACAAAATCAACGAACTGCACTATCGTTTAACAAGTCTTGATGGGAAAGAATCTGAGCTATACATCAAAAATGACATCCTTATCATTCAAGGTGAAATACCCAGTAAAAGTCTCATGATTATAGACAAACTGGCAAAATCATGCGAGTCCGATAAAATCATTGAAGGTGAGTTTGTGGGGAAAGGTTCAACACCTCCTGATTTCGAAAAAATGTTTTCCCAGCAAGGTTTTAATGCTGAGATGCCATTTGCAGTAAGGCAATTTGGTAAAATCACCACTCTTTCCAAAGGTAAGATGATTGTTTTACTGATTCTGGCATTACCCATAATGTTGATCATGTTACCAATAGCAATTATTTACATGATTATAAAAATCATCATGTTAAAGTTAAATTTTAAATAATTTGCTATAATCTATAACCAAAATTTTGCTTGTTACCAATATTATCGTTGAGATTAAAACCATGTCTGTCACTTTTAAATTTGTTTTTTTACTTTTTGTTTCATTATTGATTACCCAGTATTCTTTTGCTGATAACACTATTTATCTGACACGTCATGCTGAAAAAGCGTCCACCGGAAAAGATCCTGAACTGGATGCCATCGGACAATTTCGGGCAAAAAACATTGCAGCTATGCTTTCATCTGTCGGAATTACACATATATTTTCAACCGATTACAATCGTACTAAACAAACAGCAACACCATTGGCAAAATACCTGAACCTTGAAATTCAAATTTATAATCCTGCTGATTTAAATGATTTTGCAGAAAAACTGAAGAAAATTGATGGTGCTATCTTAGTTGTCGGGCATAGTAATACAACCCCTCAATTGACTACGTTATTAAGTGGTAAAGAAATAATGCCAATGCAGGAAAAAGACTATGATACGCTTTATCAAGTGATTTCCACAGGTGAAGAAAAAACTGTCAATCATCTGCGTACCATTCCATCCTATATTTTGTCACCGACTGTTGAAATAAAAATCAAAGCTAATGAAAATCAATAAAATTTTAATTGCCAATCGTGGTGAAATTGCTTGTAGAATCATTCAAACCTGCCAAAAACTAGGGATTGAAACTGTCGCGATTTATGCAAATATAGAACGGAATTCCAGACATATCCAATTAGCGAATGAAGCCTTTTGCATTCATTCAGAAACACCAACATCTGCTTATTTGGATATTCAATCAATCATTGAAATTGCGAAGAAATCAAAAGTCGATGCTATTCATCCGGGATATGGATTTTTATCGGAACGAGCCGAGTTTGCACAAGCCATTGAAGAAGCGGGACTTATTTTCATCGGTGCTCCCATTGAAGCATTGAAATTAATGGGCTCAAAAGCGGCTGCAAAAGCCTCAATGCTGGCAGCCGGTGTTCCATGCGTTCCAGGTTATCATGGTGATAATCAGGATGTTGACTTTTTACAAACAGAAGCCAATAAAATTGGTTATCCGTTACTCATTAAAGCCAGTGCAGGCGGTGGTGGCAAAGGCATGAAAATCGTCACTAAAGCTGATGATTTTATGGATGCGTTAAACTCAGCAAAAAGAGAAGCTCTGAAAAGTTTTGGTAATGACCATGTGATTTTAGAAAGATTCATCACCAAACCTAAACACATAGAAGTTCAGGTTTTTGCAGATAGCCATGATAGTGTCGTGCATTTGTTTGAACGTGATTGCTCAACCCAAAGACGCTACCAAAAAATTATCGAAGAAGCCCCTGCAACCTGTATTTCGGACTCAACCAAAGAATCTATGTATCAAGCGGCTATATCTGCTGCCAAAGCAGTTAATTACCGTGGAGCCGGAACGATTGAGTTTATCGTTGAAGATGATGAGTTTTTCTTTATGGAAATGAACACTCGATTACAGGTTGAACACCGTGTCACGGAAATGATAACGAATACAGATTTAGTTGAATGGCAAATCAAAGTCGCAGAAGGTGATGAGTTACCACTGAAACAAAGTCAGATTCAATGCAACGGTCATGCGATTCAGGTTCGGATTTATGCAGAAGACAGTTTCAATGACTTTCTGCCCTCAACAGGACTGCTCGAACAAGTTCAATTTCCGCAACAGGATAACATTATTATCGATACGGGAATTCAAAAAAGTGATTCCATCAGCATCCACTTTGATCCTATGATTGCGAAGATTGTTTGCTGGCAGGAAACTCGCGAGAAATGTGTTGAGAAAACATTACAAAGTATGGATGATACTTTTATCTCAGGTGTCAAAACCAATTTGCCCTTTTTGTCCGAAATCATGTCTCTGGATGTTTTTTCAGATAACCAAATTTATACCAACTCTTTGGATAATGGCACTATTTCGGTTGCGATTCCGAAAATCGACAATCAGGTCATATCTACCTTAGCCCATAAGCTCTATTTTCAGGAGACAAACTCAATTTGGCAACAAACCAACCACTGGAGCAACTCAGGAGATTATTTTAATCATTTCAAATGGTTATATCATGGAGAAGATATCGTTATAAACGCTAAATTTCATGATGATTCGGTTATTCTTGATGATGGCTCACAGGAACAAATTCTTGAAAACACCAAACTGTATAAATCTGATAAACAAATATTACTGACTCATAATCATCATCGTTATATTTTTGACATCATCAATCACGAAGCCGATAGCTATATTCATAGCGATAATAATATCGTTTCGCCAATGCCCGGCAAAATCCTGCAAATTAAGGTGAATGAAGCAGATAAAGTGACAAAAGACCAAACCCTGATTATTATGGAAGCAATGAAAATGGAACTAACACTAAAAGCCAACTCTGAAGGTACAGTGAAAAAAACTTTAGTCAAAGAAAATGATATTATCCCAGCAGGAACAGTGTTAATAGAACTGGTTTAAATATTAACAGACTGTAAACAATTCTGTGTATCTGCGCTCATAAATAATCACCTAAGCGATTTTCAAATTCTATCACAAAACGATTCAAAGCAGGCTTCCAGTTGCGAATGGGCATAGTCCATTTGCGGGAGGCCTCTTTTACAGCCAAAAATATCGCCTTTTTGGCAGAATCGTCAGTAGGGAATATCTTACGCTTTTTAATCACCTTTCTGATAACACTATTGAGTGATTCTATCGCATTTGTGGTGTAAATGACTTTTCTAATATCTTCAGGGTAGTCAAAAAAGGTGTTGAGATTGTTCCAGTTTGCTCTCCATGATTTGCCAATCTGTGGATATTTACCGTCCCAACTGGAACAGAATTTATCCAATGCAAGCAAAGCTTCATCTTCTGTGATGGATTTATAAATGCTCTTCAAATCAGCTGTAACTGCCTTGTAATCCTTGTATGGAACATACTTGATGGAGTTGCGCACCATGTGCACGATACACAGCTGGATTTGTGTATCAGGATAAACAGTCTCAATGGCTTCGGGGAAACCTTTTAATCCATCAACACAAGCAATGAGAATATCTTTAACGCCTCTGTTTTGCAATTCTGTGAGGACTCCCAGCCAGAATTTGGCACCTTCAGTTTCAGCAAGCCACATGCCTAAAAGCTCCTTATGACCTTCCATATTAACGCCCAAAGCAAGATAAACGGACTTGTTGATTACTTTTCGATCTTGTCGAACCTTAACCACCAGACAATCCAGATAAACAATGGGATAAACAGCATCCAATGGGCGGGACTGCCATTCGGTGACTCTGTCGATGACTGCATTGGTGACCTTTGAAATCAGGCCGGCTGATATGTCAGCACTGTATAGTTCCTGGAACATATCAACGATTTCACGGGTACTCATGCCTTTGGCATAAAGGCTCAGAATCTTGTCATCCATGGCTGTGAACCGGGTTTGGTTCTTCTTGATGAGTTCCGGTTCAAACTCCCCATCACGGTCACGAGGGGTGTCCAGAATAAATGCTCCGGTATCGGTTCTCACTGTTTTGGAAGTGTATCCATTGCGGGCATTTCCGGAAATCCGTGAACCCCCTTTATCGTAACCAAGATGGTCATCCAATTCAGCATTGAGGGCTGCTTCAACAGTTATTTTGCTCAGGATTTGGCTGAATTCAGCCAAATCCTTTTGAGTTTTGATACCTTTGGCAAGTTCTTTGCCTAAGGCTTCAAGTTCTTTTCTATTTTTCATAATGTACCTACTTTAACAAATTTCAATTAAAGCAGATACACAGATTTATTTACAGTGCCAATATTAATGACCTTGAATATAATGAAGCCACAACTTTGACTTCATTGATTGAAAAATAATTTGTATAAAACAGAAACGATTGAACCAATCAAAAATTGGTGGGCTCGGGCAGGATCGAACTGCCGACCCCCACGATGTCAACGTGGTGCTCTCCCCCTGAGCTACGAGCCCTCCGATTCAATTAACAATTAGCAATGAATAGTTTGTAATTATCAATAGAAGTTTGAATAAAAAACCTCGAAACCATTGATGATTTCGAGGTTGCGTATATTAGCTTTTAGGCTTTTTTATTGCAAGTTATTTGTTGTATTTAAGAGTTTTGTTCTTCTTGTGTCTAACGACTTTTAATTTGATTTTTTCCTGATCTTCAGTCTTGATAAGATATTTGACTACATCTTTGGGTGAACTCACGTCGTTATCGTCAACTGATTTAATCACATCACCATCTTTCAAACCAAATACATTGCTTTCATCAACATGAAGGACTAAAACACCTCCATTAGTATCGAAGTATTCACTTAAATCATCACTCATTGAGCTCATTTCATGATGTTTTCCAAGTAATTTGGAGGTGCTATGTCCATCAGAAACGAAAAAACTTATTTTTGAACTATCAAATTCTTTAGGGAAAACAATATTAATATCTTCATCATTAAAACTAAAATCAGAGTTTTCGTCACCGAACACCATTACCTTAATATCTTTATTAAACTTGTTTAATACATTATCTGAATCAGAGTCATCATACTCCTCTAGCCATTCATAGAATTCACTAGATGGTTTTCTCATCATGCCAAAAATATCGTTCTTCTTAGCTTCAACATCGAAACTTAAAGCTTTACCATCACGTTCAACTAATACTCTTACCATTTCTCCTTCTTTATAGCCACCAATCTTCTTTAAATTGTCTTGAAAATTTTCTCCATCAATTGATAAGTCTAGATTGCCAATTTTTTTAATTAAATCTCCTTTCTTAAGTCCGGATTTTTTTGCATCACTACCATCAAGCATATAACCAACATGGAGGCCATCATCTTGTTTCATCGTCACAAATCCTAAATTAATTCCGTTATGCTCAATCTCATGTTTCCCTGAAAAAACTTTAACATGCTTCCCATCATCAAATTTTTCAATCCATTTAAAGTGCTCGTCTTTGTCTTTCAACATATCGTGAATCACGATTTTGTGTTCCAGTTTTTTGGCTTCAACTTCGAATTTCATTTTTTTACCGTCGCGTAAAAGTTCGACTTTGACCTTTTCGCCTTCTTCATATTTTGGAGCTTCTTTTTTAGATTTGTCTCCTTTTTGGCTTGTCATGTCTTGTCCGGCAATTTTCGTTACAATATCACCTTCTTTAATGCCCGCAGCTTCTGCTCCGCTTTTTTCGATAATTTTGGTCACATGCCAGCCATCATCCTGAACATCAACATAAAAACCAAGCATTGGTTTATCATTGCCAACAACCATTTTGTCCATAGCAATTTTAATTTCCTTGTCGCCATGCTCCCCTTTCTTAATAAACACTTTGTGCATATCATCATCGGCATTCCACTCAAAAACTTCTGCATCATCACCATCTAGTTGTTTTTTAATGATTTGGATGTGCTTTTCAATCTCTTTGTGTTCACCATCTGAGTCAATCACAATAACTTTATGAGATTTACCATCTTTTCCACCTTGGCCTGAGCGTAGATGTAAGTCTGAACCTAATTGATGAATATCAGAGCTCAGGTGTAACATTTTCAGTTCACCATTGTCTTCCATTTGTTTGATTTCTTCAGGTGTCAGTTCTTTGCCGTTAACGACCACTTTTTTTACGATTTTATCACCATCTTGCTGGATTGTGACTTCGACTTCTTTCTCCTCATGCACTAATTTTTCATTGCCTGCGGAGACATTAAGTGCCATTGCCATCGTTGCTACTAATACTTT
The DNA here is from genome assembly GCA_041395445.1 of Gammaproteobacteria bacterium. NCBI lineage: Bacteria > Pseudomonadati > Pseudomonadota > Gammaproteobacteria > Gammaproteobacteria bacterium. The sequence continues at coordinate 333,177 of JAWLAO010000001.1, forward strand.
TAATTTCATAATCTTACCTCTTGGTTATATGATATATGGTTTAACTTTTTGAAAATCCTCTTTGTTGTTGATTTTGCGTTGCAGCAAAACCAAATCCCCCAATAAATCCAGCTTGGCTGCCAACAGCTGGGATTTACGATTCTTGTCTTGAGTTTGCTGAATGTCATTATCCAGCTTCGCCAAATAGCTTTCGATATTGACAATTCTCTCGGTGATTTCTGAACCCGGTGGCGAATAAACCGGTGTTTCAGCAATCAATAATTGTTCCAGTTGCATGGTCCGTTTGACCAGTTCCTGTATCAGCAAGTCTTTTTCATCCAACGTATTTCTCTGCCAGAAAAATGCCAAACTTATAACGGCTACTGCCGCAATTGATAGAAATGTGACAAAACGATGTTTTTTAACAATTTTATTCTGTTTAAGCTGAGTTTGAATGTCCGCAAAAATATCTTTCGGCATTTCAATTTGCGGCATTTGTTTTAACTGCTGTGATAATTCGTTCATGACATTATTGGACTGCTTCATAGCCACCACCATTTTGAGTTAAATACATTTGAGCCAATTGTTTGGCTCTTGATAAATTGGTTTTAGAAAAACTGATACTTTTTCCAAATAAATCAGCAATTTCCTGATGATTCAAACCTTCAACTTCATACAACCATAAAACGCTGCGTGGAATTGTTGGAATTTTATTCAACGCAAATTCCAGACTAGACATGGTCTCATGAGTGTCCCGATGAATCTGTTTCTCTTTAAAATCAACATTTGTGATTAAGTGAGAGTTCTTTTTAATAAATGATAAAGTGGTGTTGATGCAAATTTTACGAATCCAGAACCCTAAGGATTCAACCGACTGACTTTGGTTGATTCGGGTAAAAACTTTAACAAAAACGTCTTGTGAAACATCCAAAGCATCATGGCGGTTTTGCACCATGCGATATATCAGGTTATAAACCGGTGATGCAAATAATTCATAAATCTTTTTTTGAGCGTTGCTGTTTTTCTTGCACGCTGATTTATAGGTTATTTCATCAATTGTTTGGTTAAAAACACTCACTATTTACATTTATTTTTTGTATTTGCTAACATTAAGACTCTACACAACCCAAAAGGTCACAAAATAGATAAAAATTTTCCGATAAAATATTTTCTTCTGCTCATTATACTGATTATTGCTAGTGGTTACGGGCTTCTTTGGTTTTATCATAATGTGATACCTGACCCGTTGCCAAATAAAGAATTTTATTTGTTAATATTAATTTATTCGCTCATTTATTTAGTAATTTCAATAGCTTATAAGAATATTAGTTTTAGTGAACGCCATAGAGTCATTGGGATTCAATCCACTAAAATCAAATATTTCATCATTGCGATATTATCTGCTTTAATAATTTGGGGTTCAGCTTTATTGATGCAGAAATTTTTACTCAATATAAATGTTATTGAAGAAGCTCGAGATTGGTATTTAATTAATCAAAACCATTTACCGGCAACCTTTGTGACAACTGTTGTATTCGCTCCGATTGTTGAAGAAATGTTGTTTCGTGGAATATTTTTACAGACCATGAGAAGATATTTATCACCTTTTTTGAGCATATTTATTGTTTCGTTGATATTTTCAGTCGTGCATTTCTCATTAAGTAATGCGATTCCGTTGTTTGTGGCTTCAGTAGTTTATTGCATCATTACAATAAAATCTCAAAGCATTATTCCATCGATTATTGCCCATATCTTCAATAATTTTCTGACTTTTGCGTATTTTTTAAGACTCGTTTAAGTTACAATTAAGAATAATTCTCAATAGTGATACCAATAATGAAGAAAACAATTTTGTTGCTTACTTTTGTAATTTCAAGCTTCTCCTTTGCCGATGAAACCAACCCAACTCAAGAAGAATATGCTCAAGCATTGCTAAGTGCAGTTGGAGATCGTGGACCAAGACTCAACCAAATGATTCGTGCATTTGCTTCCTATTGTGGAACACCCGAACATTTTGGTTCAGGCATGGGTGGAAACTGTGATGATATTTATTATCAAGCCTTACAAGGAAACACTGCCGTTATTCTCAAGGTTTTAAAAGTTTTGCGACCCAGAGAAATTGTTCAATCAACCAGAAAGTCAACCGAAGTCATGGCTTCTCAACAAGCCAATATTTCTGCCAGAATGGCACATATTCGCTCCGGTGGTAATAACTTAACAAAAACAAACCAGCAAAATAATTCAAGCACCGGCATATTATCGTACAACTCTGATGGTTCCGGCGGAGGTGATTTTGTCTCACCTTGGGGATTTTTTGTCAACGGCAAATTCTCAAGCGGTGATTACAATTATGTTGATACCCCAGATGAAGGGTTTGATTTTGATACCGATGGTTTAACGATGGGAATTGATTACAGATTGAATGATAAATCAGCTCTTGGGCTGGCAGTTGGTTATGCTAAGTTCGAATCCTCCACTTTTGAGGACAGCACAGTTAAAACCAAAGCGGTGACTTTTTCAGCTTATGGAACATTTAACATCACCGATAATTTCTATGCAGATGTGAAGGCCAGTTACAGCGAACCTGAAATCAATCAAGACAGGGTTTTAAATTTCATCGTTGGACCGAACCAAAATGTCGCCGTTGCCCAAGGTGAGACTCAAAGTTATCAGCATTCTGTGGTTGTGAGTTCAGGCTATCAATTTAACAGTAAAAACGGTTGGCAAATCACTCCAAGTTTATCCTTTGAGTACTCCCAATCAAGCATGAATGAATTTGTTGAAAACGGTGCTTCAGTCTGGAATGTCGCCTACAGTGAACAAACCTATAGAACCCTGAGATCTGTTGCCAGTTTGCAAGTTAATAAAGCATTGAGTTTATCACGAGGCGTATTGATTCCATCATTTGGTGTGAGTTTTATTCATGAGAACCAAAACAATGACAACAACATGTACATGCGTGTTGATGGCATGCCGATTGATGAGTTTTTTGAAACTGACATGAATTTTGTGGATAGCGATTACAACTTGGCGAATATAGCTCTGACATTTGTTGGTTCTCAAAACAAGCAAGCCTTTATTCAATATTCAAAAGTTTTCAACTGGAATGAAATTGATCAATATAACATCAATTTAGGTGCAAGGTTTGAGTTTTAGAAATTATTGAAAAAATGCAGTTGCTGACCATTGGTTGACAACTGCATTATTACCTTTTCTCAACATTAAGGCGTGTCTTTGATAAAGATTACTTTCCATTGTAACCATAATTTGAGCATCAAACCATTCGGTTTTAGTATCTACTAATTGTTGAATATCAGTTTGCCCCAGATTGTAAAAGCGAATGATGGGATCACTAAAAAAAACGCCGGTATCACGATAAGATGCACCACCCTCTTTATAAAGCAATAACGCGTCTCTTTGTGAAATTTGATCATCCAAAGATTTAAGCAATACCGCAGGAACGGTATTCACATTGAGCTTTGTTGGAGAATTTGATAACAATGGCAAAACGGTCACAAATTGTTTCAAACGCTGATAAATTTCTTCATTGATACCTTCAATCAGTCTCAATTCACTAATATGTTGAAAGTGTTGCCCGGCAGTTCTGTATGGTGGGTTTTGTGATAAATAGGAAACATCTTCGGCTCCCATTTGCATAGGAACTTGGTTTTCATCCATCCAGTCGATGATTTTATCGGCTATTCCCACATCCATTTGTAAATTCACCAACAATCTCCTGAAATATTTCACACTTGGAGGATGAAAATTACCGCTGAAATATAAATTATTCAGATTGAACTTACTGTTCATATCGTACATTTGTCCCGAAAGCACCGCATCCTCAAGCTGTATCCCACTGATCGGTTGATTCCAAACATCTCCACTGCTATCGAAATCAGGATTATCTTCATAATCCTTGCGTAAAATATCTTTTGCCCACAACGCCATTCCACGAGCATAATGATATGATTGATAGGAAGCACGATTGTTCGATTGTCTGGCGATATCCAGAGAGTTCCGAAACCATATTTCTGTTGCCAATAACGTCGCAATGGTAATTACCAACAAAGTGATAAACAATGCCACGCCTTTTTGCTTGTTCTTGGACTTCAATCTCATCATGGATTTAATCCAAACATAAAATTAAAACTGCTATCATTTTCGAGTTCTAAATGAATTTGAACACTTTTTAGTGGTAATTCTGAGTTGTTTATTGGCCATTTTGAAGAAGTGATTCCGACACTATTTTGATAATTGATACTAAACTCTCTGACATTTTCCATTAAAGCATGTTGCTGCCATTGGTTGGACGAAGCGGCATCCAGCATATTTCTGCTGGAACGATAAAGCGTTCCGTCACGCAAAAACCATTGAACTCTTTGTAATTGCGAGCGTTTTTGAGCAAACGGATTGCTGTTGCCATTTCGTGAAAACACAACTGAAGAATAAGTACCAATAATTGAAGGTATTTGTTGTCCAAACTCATCTTTAACTTTTCGATTTATCAACGAATGAAAGTCCTTGTTCAAAAGCTGTGAAACCATCACTTCTTTTCTGATATCTTTGGCGACACTATCCGTATGAGACTTGGTTTCAATCAAACCATTGAGACCGGTGTAAGATATGGCTGAAATAATCACCATCAAACTGACAGCAATCAGCACTTCGAGCAAAGTCATACCCGATTGCTGGCGTTTCATCAGTACCATTTGAAACCCGTTAATTGAGCGTGAGAGTATTTGAAATCCGCTTCTTTACTGACTTTCACATCCATTCTAAGAATATGCTCGTTGTTGGTTGGTTCGATATGAATTTGCCAATTCCATTCCCTATTGCCGCTCACTTGACGACCATCATAAGTCCCACTGGCAACATTATTTTCGAGATAATATTGCTCCAACACATTATTCGCAACTAAAACTGCATGATTGCGTTCGCGAATTTCTAAAAGGGTTTCAGCACGATTGGAATTAACTGTCACAATTGCGGATAACGAAATCGTCAATATCGCCAAACTGACAATCACTTCCATCAAGGTAAAGCCCGATTGCCGTTTACGATTCATCAATCCAGCCACCCTGCATTTGCCATAATCCATCCGATTTGACTTGATAACCGTGCAATTCTGTTGCATCGGTAATTTTGGCAACAAATTCACTCAACTGACCATTGGCATCACATAACAATTGCGGAAATTCAGAAAAATCCTCATCCAATACCAGGTTCTGTCCGTCAATTTCCAGGTTCAGTAAAAATCCCTGATTAAAAAGATGCGGAAAAAGGTATTCGGTCTCAACATCCAGCCATTGTTGCTGGTAAAAGCGGGAAAAAGTGTATCCATAAAGACTGAACTTAACTCCGTATGGAATATTTTGCAAAACCGCCTGATCACAAGCATACTCAATCGAAGATTGCAGAATCTGACCTTGTTGCTGTAAATTCCGTTCAACCGAACCAGAATTCGTCATTTGCACACCCAACACCGTTAAAATTGAAATAATGACCACCACAATCAATATTTCAATCAAAGTGAAACCGTGACTGCGTTTCATGGCATTAATAAATTTTACCAGTTACCAACATCCTGATTTTCGCCTTCGCCACCGGGCTGACCATCCGCTCCGAAAGAGTAAATATCAACTTCACCGTGATTGCCCGGATTGAGATATTGGTAATCGTTTCCCCAAGGGTCTTGAACCAGTTTTTCAACATAACCACCCGGCTTCCAGTTTTTTGCTTCCGGTTGTCCGCCCGGTCTGGAAACCAACGCCTGCAAACCTTGCGATGTCGATGGATAATTAAAATTGTCCAGTTTATACATACTCAGAGCTTTTTTCAGATTGGAAATATCCGATTGAGCTCTGGCAACACGGGCTTTGCCCGGCTGATCCAAAAACTGCGGAACAACCGCAATCGCCAAAATACTGAGAATAACGACCACAATTAAAATTTCAATCAAGGTAAAGCCATGTTGTCTTTGCTGTATCATTACAAATAATCAGAGTTAAAAGAGAGATTATAACCCAAACCGCTAAAAAAGCGATTTGCCTTGAGAATTATTTCGGGAGTGGGCTTAATATTAAAGTATACCGAGAGTATTTTTTTAAGGAACACAGAGAGCACAAAGAAGCACATAGTGATGCAAAGTTAAAAAAATCTATCATCCTAAACACCTCTACTGTCATCCTGATAAAGCTAAAATAATACCCCGTCATTCCGTACAAGCGAAGCGCGATACGGAATCTCATTGGGAACTATGATTCTAATTTTCATGTTATTAAACCATGAAGGACATGAAGTTCATAAAGGTTTATTAAGAAATTAATGGTGATTGGCTTCCTGATTTACTTTGAGTCTTATAATCCTTTTTTCTTCATTTCAGCTTTCAATCCCACTAATTTCAAATTTGCATACTTTATTATGAAAAAATTAATAAGACCAGGTGCAATCAAGGCTATTGATAGTGAAATAATCCAACTTTGAAAATAAAAAAATAAATATACACTCAGATAAGCAAAAAAACTGAACATTAGACCAATAAATCCTTTTTGTAATGAGGTTAAAGTAAATTGTGCTCGACAACAATAACACCTCATTCTACTATCAAAACTTAGTAAGTGTACTACCAAACAAGATTTACTACATTCCTGACATTTTCTTTTCATAATTGATTAAAACTTCTTTAGCACCTATTGTATAATAGTTTCCAACATTGTGCTAACGTCATTGATTAAATTCTATTTAGTTAAAAAAATCAGAAAAAGCCTAAAAGTTACTCAAAATAAAAAACTTTTGATTCAACCTCTGCGTAACTCTGCGCTTCTTTGCGGTCTCTGTGTTCCTTAAGATTTAATCAAAGTATCATTTTTGTTCTATCAAGTTCTGTATGAAAACATTTCTCTGCATTTTTCCCGAAAATTCAAATTACTCATGAGGTTTCAGGTTAAAATCACATTTTTATAATTTTTTTAATTCTGTGCTACCAAAAAAAGTAAAAATTGTCGAGGTTTCGCCACGAGATGGTTTGCAAAACGAGAAGCAAGTCATTGAGCTGTCAACTAAACTGGAGTTGATACAGCGATTGCAGGATAGTGGTTTGAAAAACATTGAAATCACCGGATTTGTCAGCCCTAAGTGGGTTCCACAGCTTGCTGATTCGAGTGAACTTTGTGAGAAATTACAAAGAGTTAACGGCATCAATTATTCTGCTTTAACACCCAATCTGAAAGGCATGGAAAAAGCAGTTGCTTCCAATCTCAAAGAAGTTGCTGTCTTCACTGCAGCTTCGGAAAGTTTCACTAAAAAAAATATCAATTGCAGTATTGAAGAGTCTTTACAACGATTTGTTCCGGTAATTGAGTTGGCTAAACAACATGATATTAAAGTTCGAGGATATGTTTCTTGCGTTCTCGGTTGTCCTTATGAAGGTGAAATTTCTGTGGATAAAGTTGCTGAAGTGACGGAAAAATTATTTCAACTCGGTTGTTATGAGGTTTCACTCGGTGATACCATCGGCACAGGAACTCCAAGAAAAGCTCAGGAAATGTTTAAATCCTGCCAGAAAATCGCTGACACACAAAATCTGGCTTTGCATTTTCACAACACTTATGGACAGGCATTAGCGAATATCTATGCGTGTATGGAACTAGGCGCAGAAATCATCGACTCTCAGTTGCCGGTTTGGGCGGTTGTCCTTATGCCAAGGGAGCCAGTGGCAATGTCGCCACCGAAGATGTGGTCTATATGCTTAATGGTATCGATATAGAGTGTGGAATCAATCTTGAAAAACTGATTGAAACCGGCAACTGGATTAGCGAAAAACTCAATCGGCTGAATAATTCTCAGGTTGGTAAAGCACTTAGCAACTCACAATGATTCAAATCAAACGACGGGAAATTCCTGAAACAAACAATTTGGAGGGTTTAGGTTTATCAAAACTTATCCAAAAATTGTATCTTTCCAGAGGAATAACTAAACCATCACAAATTAATTATAAACTGCAAAATTTACTGCATTCTTCAAAGCTATCCAACATCAAAATAGCGGCTCAAATCGTTGTTAGCTGCATGAAAAATAATGAAAAAATCGTCGTTGTTGGCGATTTTGATGCCGATGGAGCGACGGCAACGGCATTCTCCATCCGTGCTATTAAGGCTTTTGGCTATGACAATATTGATTATTTGGTTCCCAATCGCTTTGATTTTGGTTATGGCTTGAGCTCTCAGCTAATTCCGATTTTACAGGATATGCAAGCGGATTTAATCATTACCGTTGATAACGGTATCAGTTCAATCAGCGGAACGGCAAAAGCCAAAGAAGCTGGTATGAAAGTAATCATCACCGATCACCATTTGCCGGCCGAAGAGCTTCCCGATGCCAATGCGATTGTTAATCCAAACTTACATGGTGATGAGTTTCCCAGCAAAAGTTTGGCCGGTGTCGGAGTGGTTTTTTACTTGCTGGCTGAAATTCGCAAACAGTTAACAGGGTGTGGATGGTTTGACAGTAAAAATATTCAACCGCCGAATTTAGCCCAATGGTTGGATATTGTTGCTTTGGGAACAGTTGCCGATATGGTTGGGCTGGATGAAAACAACCGAATTTTGGTCAACGATGGTTTAAAAAGAATTCAAGCCGGTCAAACCATTGCCGGAATTCATGCTTTGTTGAAAATTGCCGGTCGAGATTATTCAAAAACCAATACCGACACTTTTGGCTTTGTACTGGCACCACGATTGAATGCTGCCGGACGTTTGGAAGACATGAGTGTCGGCATTGAATTATTACTGACCGATGATGCAACAAAAGCTCGTAATCTGGCTCAAGAACTGGATTCCATCAATCAGCAAAGAAAAGAAATTCAGTCCGAAATGCAGGAAGTCGCCAATAGTGTCATCAAAGAGTTAAAAAATATTAAAAAACTGCCGAATGGAATTTGCCTTTTTCATAAACATTGGCATCAAGGTGTTGTTGGATTATTGGCTTCCAAAGTCAAAGATAAAACCAATCGCCCGGTGGTGGCTTTTGCTCCTGAAAGCGATGAATCGCCAATTCTCAAAGGCTCGGCACGGAGTATTGAGGGGTTTCATATCCGTGATGCCTTTGTTGAAATTGAATCTCATTATCCCGATTTGATGATTAAATTCGGAGGTCATGCAATGGCAGCCGGATTGTCAATTCATCAGGAAAATTACAAACAATTTCGTGAGATTTTTAATCAAATCGTCGATAACAAACTCACAGAAGAACAAAGAATGCATGTGATTGAAACCGATGGAGAAATTGACAGCATCGACTTATGTTTGGCTGTTGCTGAAGAATTGCAGCAACACGGACCTTGGGGTCAAAACTTCCCTGCTCCATTATTTGATGGCTGGTTTAATATCATCGAAAAGAAAGAAGTCGGTAGTGGTCACTGTAAAATGACCTTGCAAACCTCTGATTTATCTAAAAAAATCGAAGCCATCGCTTTTGGATTGCATCCTGATAAGTTCAATCCGATTGGACAGCGAAATCATCTCACTTATAAGTTGGACATCAACGAATTTGCAGGCAGAAGAAACCTGCAATTAATCATTCAGAATATTGTTAACTAATTCTCTAATTTCTTTGAATTCAGTTGTTTTGAATATTCAGAAATGATGATAGCAATGAAATAAATATAAATCGGCAATATCTGTAATATCACACGATTAGAGCTGGTAAAATCATTGGCAAATACGCTTGCTTGAGTCATATAAAACAAAACAAAAAGAAATATTGTCGAAAATACCAATAACAGTCCCGGAAGTGCCAATAGTTTTCTGTCTTTGATTTTACCCGAAAAAATTACAACTATCAGAAGAAGATACCACAAAAAATACCAGTTATTGCTCACAAAAAATGTCTCCAACCAGGCATCTGTTGTATTGACAAACTGCAACTGAAACTCACCAATCCACGGTACAGCAATTACTTCAGGAGTTATTTTTAATCCACCAATGCTGATTCCTCCGAACAAATACCAGATTGCAATCACACAGGCTAATATGAAATAGGCCCTGCGTTGACTGAATTTTGATAAACAAGATAAACCAACAGACAAAATGATTATACTCACCCAAACCCATGCTTCCAGTTTAAACATCAACATAGAAACCAAAGATAATGTGCTTAGAATTAAAAATCTTTTCTGACGAGTTATAAAATATTGTTGGATATTTACAAAACTAATAAATAAATAAGCAGCCATCCAAATATCAGCATAACCTGCAAGAATAATGTGATTATTCACAAATGGCAATGAAACCAATACAAAGACGACTCCAAATGCCAAATAAGATGATTGAGTAATCAACTTAACATTTCCATAAATCAATAATATAAATGATATAAACATTGCAGGATAAATCGCATTTAGTCGTGTTTCATTCCAATCAAAAATACCGCTGTTAAAAACATAAAGCAAAGATAAACCATCCGGATAATGATGAATTGGACTGGTTAATGCTCCTTTCGCCGAAAACCACTCAACTCTACCAACTAAACTCTCATTAATTCCATAAAAATACCAAATCTTCGCTTTCGCAACCCAACCATACCACGCATCCCAAGCGAATAATGGTAAAGATTGGTTTTGTGTTTCAATGAAAACTAAATGAATAAAAACAAACACTGCCAAAATCACAAGTATTTTAGAAAAATGTGGTTTCAGACTGAGACGCTCTCTAACTCCATTAATAATAATTCGTTTATAAACAAAAACATAATAACCAATAGTAACAGTTGAAAAAGCAAAACACAGATAGAAAAGAAAGTAATTGTTTATATCCAAACCAAGCCACTGAAAGAGGTTGTATATAACCATTATTTTAAAAACACCAATAAAAAAGCTTTCTCCAAGAATTTTTTGCCAGTTTGATGCTTTAAAAAATTGAGCCATCCAAGGCAAGCCCATACCTGTAAACACTAATAATAAAATCAAAGTATTTATCATTTAACAACTTCCATTAATGAAAAATATGAGCTCTTACCCACCTCATTTACTTTAAAACTCCTGTTATAGACACTCAGTTTTCCGCCCATTGTCTTGAATGAACTGTATTGAGGATAAATGACCAAAAAGTAATCACCTGCTTTTACACTCTCGAACGACTCCTCATCACTTAGTCCAAGATAATTAGCATTGACAGGAATCAAGTGATAAATCAATCGAAATAATTCATACCTATTATCATTCAAGATATAAACCTTTTTTTCTCGAACAAATTCCATATTCGCTTCGTCTTTATAACCTAATAAGATTTGCACCTGTGTAGCAATTGTTTTTAAATCCTGATCCGGCAACTTTTGATTAATTTCAGAGGCATAGGTTTGACTTAACCAAAGCGAGTTTTTAAATGACTTCAATAAAAAAACCAAGTCTATAACAAGCCATGACAATATCATTGAAAATAGTAGAACCCTAGTTTGAGTCTTCAATAAAACAAGTGTTAAAGCATAGATAATTGTGAAAATAACTATAAATATTAAAGGCTTACTATAAAACTGCAATTCATCCTTGGTCGCAACATGATTAATAGAACCCTGAGTTGGAGGATCAAACTGTACCCAATAATCAAATAAAGCCAAATAATCACTTACGAAACTTGTTTTTCTTAAAAGCAGTGATTGAATAAAAATTTCATTCTCAGAACTTTCCTTAATGCCTAAGTCAGCGTATGGATGGATTCTTAACCCTATTTGCTCAATTAGACCCTGCCAATTTGGGTTTCTTGAAATTAAATTGAGTTTACTGTTGTTTTCCGGTTGAATGAGTGGCATTTGGAACACTGATGGATTGCCTTGAATTTTCCAAACCAATTCCACTTGAAAATTATTCGTCAAATTTCTAATGTCAACTTCGAGTGCAGGAAAATTCTCAGCTTTAAAAGGAACAGTTGGGAAAAACAAATCAACCTCCCCATACTCCGAGAATCTAAACTCATTGATAGCGCTCTGAGCTCTTGCTCCATTAGCGACATAAACCTTATCATTCATCAACTCAATCTGGGCTTGAGATGGATTATCTGGGTTTTGCAAAAAAAAATAAGAAACAATAGAATACAGGCAAACGAATAAAACGATTGCTAGAAACAATGATTTTATGAAACTGTTTTTAATCACAAACATGAAAGAAAAGAATTGTTGCCTATCTTATAATAAGTGCCTTACCTGCAGTATTATTTCTTTATCAAATGTTAAAAATTGTGATGTATTTAATAAACTTATGAAATAAATGTAATGTTTATTTGTATATAATAAACAATTGAATACAATGATAATTAGACATATTAGCAGATTTACAAATAGGTATCAGTTCTGTTAATTCAGGAACGACAAAAATTTATGGGGAAAATGCTTTTTCAAAATTTGTTCAATTGTAGATATCTCGATAATAGTCGAGGAAAAAATATATGCAATTAGAAACTAATGACAGGGATATTGTAAAAATTCCATCTCTGGGACATATCATTTTTGGCTCAGATGGAAATAGTGATGTCAATATTATTAGAGCGGATAACTTAAAAGCAAAATTTTGTTCGATAGTCAATGATAAGTCTGTCTGTGTTTTGGAGGTTTTCAATTCTGCCAATGTTTTTGTCAATCAAAGAAAAATCCAAGAAATGGCAATTTTACACCCCGGCGATTCTATTGATATTGAAAAAAACATTTTTAAATTAGTTGATGAAAATAGGCTACCAAAAGCCTGTCTGCACCCATTAAGCAATAGTCAAAATTCAAATACCTCACCGATACTAACCTCTGTTTCAGGCTTAAGAAGCTACAATAATAATGATTACGGACAAATTAAAATTGTCGGAACAAAAAACAGTTACACTCACAAACCTAGCCAGGGTGACAGTGATGCATTTCGTGTCTCTTATGTTGAGGATAATCTGGCAATTCGATGTGCTAAAGGCAGCAATATTAAAATAAATGGTCATTCAACCAACAATGCAATCCTCAGAAACGGCGATTTTATCTCGACAGAACATTTAAAATACTGTGTTGAATCTCCCGGAACTTCTTCTTTTTCAAAATATAGTCCTTCTCACCCCAGAAACATTCAACTATCTGAAGAATATGTTTCAGGAATAGAAAAGAATAAACAATCTTCAAACACAAGTTTTATTAAAAATAATTTATGGTGGATAACACTGCTTGGTGGTCTTTGCATTATAATCATAGCAATGTATATTATTAAAAACTCTTAATCACCACACCAAATTCTAATATCAATAATTAATTCGGAGATGTTCGTATGAATAAATTCATGTTTTTACCTTTTTTGTTTCTCAGTTTAATAAGTACAACAATAAGAGCAGAAGAGGATGATAAATACCTTTGGCTCGAAGACATTGATGGTAAAGAATCCATGCAATGGGTCAACGACATGAACAAAGTGACTGAAGATAAACTTGCCACAACGGATTTGTATCAAAGCCTTTATCAGCAAGCATTAAAAGTTCTGAATAATGAATCCAGAATTCCTGATGTTTCACAAAATGGCAAGTGGTTGTACAACTTTTGGCAAGATAGTGAACATCCAAGAGGAATCTATCGCCGAACCACTTTAAAACAATTCAAAAAAAATAATCCAAAGTGGGAAACAATTCTGGATATGGATCAATATTCCAAAGACCATAATCAAAACTATGATTTTCATGGATTGTCCTGTGCCACAGAAAAACAAAAAAAATGCTTCGTCAGATTATCACCGGGTGGAACCGATGCTGTTGAAATCAGAGAGTTCAACCTCAAAAACAAACAATTTGTAGAAAACGGAATCTATATTCCATTAGCAAAAACTCGGACTTCATGGAAAGATGAAAACACTTTATTTGTTAGTACAGAATTTGGTGATGATTCGTTAACCGATTCCGGCTACCCTCGCATCATCAAGGTTTGGGATATAAACCAACCTCTGGAATCTGCAAAAACTATTTTCACCGCCGATAAAAAGTCCATGATGGCGACCGCTTTTTCAATGAAGGACGATGATGAAAATAACATTAATTTGATTTATGAGCTAACAAGCTTTTGGGCCAGCAACAAATATCAGTACATCAATGGAGAAAAGCATCTGTTAAACATTCCCCAAAGTGCTAATGTTTCAGGGCTTTATAAAAACAAACTGGTTTTATCACTGAAAGAAGATTGGGAAATTAATGGTAAGAAATTTGTTCAAGGAGAAGTTGTAATTGCTGATATTTCAGAACTCAATGGAGGAAAAGGAGATATACAGAGCGTTATCAAACCAACAAAACAAGCAATCATTGAAAATATAAACACGTCCAAACATGGAATACTCATCACCGTTTTGGAAGATGTAAAAGCAAGACTGTATAAATACGAGTTCAAAAAAGGTCAGTGGAAAGTTAAAAGTGTGAAATTCCCGGATAATGGAGCTTTACAAGTCACAAGCATTAATGATGAAAGCGGGGATTTCTTTGTCAAATTTGAATCATTTGTGACACCACCCAGCTTATTTCATGTAAAAAACAAATCGCTAAAACCAAAATTAATGAAACAACAAGACGAAAGTTTTGATGGTTCCAAATTTATGGTTCAGCAATTTTTCACTCAATCAGATGATGGAACAAAAGTCCCTTACTTTGTGGTGATGAATAAGAAAACCGAGTTCAATGGTAAAAATCCGACTCATATCTTTTCGTATGGCGGTTTCAGAAACTCACTGACTCCCTCGTACTCCGGGAGCTACGAAGCACTATCCGGAGCTTATGGAAAACTATGGTTGGAGCGTGGTGGTGTATTCGTACTCGCTAACATTCGTGGTGGAGGAGAATACGGCCCGGCATGGCACAGTGCTGCACTATTAAAAAACAGACATAAAGCTTTTGAGGACTTCGAAGCTGTAGCCAAAGATTTATTTGCCAGAAAAATCACCTCATCTGAACATTTAGGCATTGAAGGTCGTTCCAACGGTGGATTGTTAGTAACAGCAACAATGACCAGAAATCCTCAACTTTACTCAGCAGTTGTCTGTGGTGCTCCTTTGATTGATATGAAAAGGTACAATAAACTTCTGGCCGGAGCCAGTTGGATGGGAGAGTACGGCAATCCGGATGAACCTGAAGTGTGGGAATATATCAAGACCTATTCGCCCTATCAAAATCTGAAAACAAATGTGAAATATCCACCGGTGTTCTTTTATACTTCAACAAGAGATGATAGAGTGCATCCGGGACACGCAAGAAAAATGGCAGCAAAGATGTTGGAGAATGGATATAGCGTTGATTATTTTGAAAATATCGAAGGCGGACATCACGGATATAGCACCAATGAGCAGCTTGCGCACAGAATCGCTTTATCGTATACACATTTATGGCAAAACTTAAAATAATACTATTTTTACATTTAATTTCATTAAGCAATTACAATCTATATGCTGAATCAATCCGGGAGGGACAAACGGCTCCCGGGTTTGATTTACCGGATCAACAAGGTCTGTTTCACAATCTCAATGATTATAAAGATCGTTGGCTGATTATTTACTTTTATCCTAAAGATGATACACCCGGATGCACGACTGAGGCACAAAATTTCACCGAAAAATATACAGAGTTTAAGAACCTAAATACAGAAATTCTTGGGGTTTCAATGGACTCAATAGAATCTCATAAAGAGTTTGCAGAAAAATATAATATACCTTATCCATTGTTGTCAGATAAGGATGAAATCATGTCAACAGCCTATGATGTGGTCCGAGAAATTCCGTTTATGCATCATTCAAAAAGACAATCGTTTATCATCAACCCCAGTGGAGTGATTGTTAAACATTACCCGGATGTTTCTCCCTCGAGTCATACTTCTGAAGTTTTAAGTGATTTAGTAACTCTTCAATCAAGTTTATGACCATCAAAGACCCCACTAATTCACAAGTTCAAGCCAATCTACTCCAACTAGCATATCGTTCCTTACCAACGAGCCAGATTGGAATGGTTCTTGCGGGTATAGTTTTAGTTTTTCTTTTGAAAGGCCAAGTTGATGGGACAATTTCGGCAATCTGGATTCTATTGCTAATTGTCACAGTCGTTTTTCGTTTGATTACATTCCAGATATCAATTACAAAAACCATTCAACGGAATATCTCAAAAAGATATTCTTAATTGGTTCTATCTTATCAGCAATGGTTTGGGGAGGCGCTGGTTATGTCCTTTTTCCGCAAGATTCGGCTATCCACCAATCATTCCTAACAATTACAATAGTCGGCATTGCAACTGCAACGGTTGGTACCTTGACGCCTTATCTTGCCGCACTCAATAGTTTTATTCTAATCACAATACCTCCAATCTTATTTAAATATGTAACACTGGAGGATAGCATTGGACAACTGATGTCATTTGGACTTGCAATTTACACTAGTGTGTTGTTAATTGGCTCGAGAAGATTTCATGACTACTTATCCGAAAATACCATACTGAGAATTGTCGCCAGACAAAGAGAGATGCTCATTCAGGAAAATGAAAAGCGCTATCGCTTACTTTATGAAAAGTCTGAAGACGCAATGCTTCTGGTAAGTAATTATCAAATCACGATGGCAAATTTAGCTGCAATAAACATGTTGGGTTATGAAAATGAAAATGAAATCATAGGTACATCAACATGGGAACACATGCCACTCAGTCAGAAAAACGGTGTTTCTTCGGAATACAAAGTCAAGTTGATTAAACACGATTTAAAGATGTCCGGTTTTGGAAGGTTTGAATGGATTTGTAAACGTAAGAATGGTGAAATTTTTCCTGTTGAAATGGCAGTAACATTAGTTACATTGAATAACCAACAATCTCTATTTTGCGTTATCAGGGACATTTCAAGGACAAAGAAAATTCAACACCAGCTTATTAAAGCTCAAAGAAAAGCAGATGCTGCTAACAAAGCAAAGTCAGATTTTCTGGCAAATATCAGTCACGAAATCAGAACGCCTATGCATGCTGTGATTGGATTAACAAAAGTACTTTTGTTGAATCCACTTTCAATAAAGCAGCTTGTGCGTGCGCAGTCGATAAAATCGAATGCGGAACTGACATTATCCATACTTAATGACATCTTAGATTTTTCCAAAATTGAAGCCGGGAAGCTAGAGTTAAGAAAACAAAATTTTAACTTAAAGTCTTTAATGGATAGTTTAGGTAGTTCTCTTCATAGTCGGTTCAACGCCAAAAAGTTATTCTTACATATAAACGCTCCCGATGAAATCAATCAGAATCTTTCAGGTGATCAAAACAGAGTCAGACAAATTCTGAATAATTTAATAGACAATGCATACAAATACACAGATTCCGGCGGCATCACCATCAATTGTAGAATCATTGAATCAGATGAATATTATTCAAAAATAGGTTTTGAAGTCATTGATACCGGTATTGGAATTAACAGAGAAGACGCTAAGAAACTATTCCATAGATTTAGTCAGGCAGATGACTCTACAACTAAAAGATACAAAGGTGTGGGTTTAGGACTCAGCATTTGTAAGCAACTCATTAGTTTGATGGATGGGGATATTAGTTTTACCAGCGAACCGGGGAAAGGCTCTGTTTTCAGCTTCTATATAAAACTTGAAAATGCTCAGGTAATATCTCAAACAGAACCAAGTGAATTTATAAGCGTAGAAACTATTAAAAAGATTAGTGCCAAAGCATTAGTCGTCGATGATATTGAAACCAATCAATATGTCACAAAGGAAATGCTGGAAATTTTCGGCGTAGAAGTCGTTACCGTCGGTAGTGGATTTAAAGCTCTTGAAAAATTGCAAAATGAGGATTTTGATATTGTTTTCATGGATTGTCAGATGCCTGATATGGATGGATTTGAAAAAACACTGAGAATCCGGCAATTAGAGAAACATGAAAACATTCCAATTATTGCTCTCACAGCAAATGCATTATCAGAAGCCAGAGATAAGTGCATAGTCTCAGGAATGAACGATTATCTTTCTAAACCAATCAGCTTAGAATTACTACAAAATGTACTTCATCAATACATCAGAAATCAAGATTATTCCAAATTAACAACATCACCAAAACAAAGCAAGCTCAGTTTGATAACTAACAAATATCCCATAAAGAAATATTTTAATTTTTCAACTCTTTATGAGAGGCTGGGTGGTAATCTGGAAGTGATTCATAAAATCATTAATCAATTCAAGTACAGTATGAAATCTCATATTCAAAATATTTCTGACAGTTTTGAAAAGTCAGAAATATCAAACGTCATTAGTATTTCACATAAACTCAAAGGCTCTGCCGCTAATTTAAGCTGTGAAAACTTATCAGAATTAGCGCATCGGATCGAAACGTCATTAAAGGATGGAAATATTGATGATGCTTCTGAAATGATTAAGGATTTATATCCATGTTATGATGACACTATTTCACAAATTGAAAAAATCATGTCCTCAAAATAGCAACTGATTATAAAGCTCGCATGGAAAGTTTTCAGTAATTCTCATAATTCGCTTTTTATTGTTGAAAACATCATAAGTTCGGCTCAGAACTTCCATTCCTTTGATAAATCCTGTCGATTCCAGCGAATCAGAAATTAACATCTCCTGCTTAACCATTTCTTTAAATGTTTCCATTTTATAATCTAACCATAAGGTTCCGATTGGCTTTGATTTTTCTAATAAATCACTGACAAACTCTTCAGAAAGATGATTCAAATAAACTTTAGAATTTGCAAACAGCCAATTTTTATTGCTATGTTCACCTTGTAAATAAATTTGTCGGATTAAGAGGCTGTCACTGACTTCGCTGTGAATTTTAACAACTTTAATAGATTCGCCTGCTAGAAGTTTTATTAGCTCTGTAACTGTTCCATCAGTTTGCATCAAAAGCTGTAAGGCTTTGGGGTATTCAGAAAGTGAAATCATATATTTAGAATCCGGTTCCTAACCTAAAGTAGAACCTGAAATCACCACCATCTGTGTAACCACTGCCTAAAAACAGCACTGTATTAACCACGTCAAGCGAAACTCCGGCAGAATAACCATAGAGCATATCTTCGACTTGTATGTGGTGTTGCCAAACATTTCCGTAATGCCCTTTGATAATAAACTTTGGCGATCCAAAGATTGGTAAATTAATTCTATCCAAGTCGGTAAATGCTCCCAGTTCAAAAACCACTGCATTTAATCCAAGTAAAGAGTGTTGCGGATAACCGGCAAAGTTATCCAAGCCACCATAGGCAAATAAAACCTCTCCGTCTTCCGCATGATTTGTAAAATCACCTTGGAAACCCAAATGAATGGCAGTATTGTCTGAAATAGGAATCCTTTTAAAAACATCAACTTTGGCAATTTGAACATTATCGAACAAACCAATCTCGGCTTTTAAATCCATACCTGAACGCGAATAAACAGCTTTGTTTAATGTATCAAGACCATATCTCAAACGTAAACCGGCTGAACGATCAATAGCTGTTTCAAATTCTGAATCATTAATAACTGATACCACATTTTGATCGAGAAACCATAAGCCGGCTCTGAATTCACTGTTTTCAGTAATATTTGCACCCCAATCAATCCCAAAACCAAAATCCTTGATATCGTACTCTCCGGTTGCTTCGATATCAAATTCATCTTCAATATCTTGCCCGGCTAAAGAGGGGTTGTAAATATTTCCATAAAATCTGCGACTATCTTTTGCCATCAGAAGGTTGGCGCTGAGAAAATACTTATCAACAAAATCAATAGGCTGATTAAGCTCTGATTTCCACTGCAATAAACTTCCAACACTGACATCGTTAATCCACTCTCCCCCTTTTCGGTTGATATTGTAGCGATGATGTCTGGCCAGCATCGAAATCCTTGTGTTGGAATCAAAATCTCCGGCGACTTTTAAACCAAATTTCAGATAGTCCGGCCCCCAGTTTTTTTCCTGAATGTGAAAATCAATTCCTTGCTGATTGGTTTCATTGCTTATCACTTTATAAGTTACAGTCAATATATCATTATCTACCGCTAACTCATCGGCTAAATCTTGAATCTCCGAAACCACAAAAGGGCGATTTAAGATATGTTTGGTTTTATTAGTTAGACGCTCAAGCGATGTTCTTTTGTTGCCGGAGAAACTGACAAACTCAATCACTTTGGGAATTTCTTGTATCAGTAGTTTTCTGGAATCTATACTGGTCAGATAATCCTCATCTGATAAACTCAAATGTTCAAGGACTAATGACTTACTCTTAACCCCATCAATTCCGGCACTGACAAATTCTTCATATTTCTCAAAATCCGATGCTGTTAATTCGCCAAGCTCAGGTGCTATAACAATATCTGCCAAGCCTAAAGAACGAATTGTATTTTGTACCAAAGCTACGTCCACACTTTGATAAGAAACAGTGATAATTGATGAATCTTCATTAATTTCACTGAGCGGTGATGAAATATTAACCGCTATCACAATATCCGCTCCCATATCTTTCACAACATCGACAGGTAGGTTATTCAGAATTCCACCGTCCGCCAGAAACTTACCTTGGTGACGTACCGGGCCAAAGACTAAGGGAACTGCCATTGAAGCTCTTAATGCCATTGCTAAATCACCATGATCAATGACATACGGTTCAGCAGCATTCAAATCAGTAGCAACAGCACGAAAAGGAATCGGAAAATCATCAAACTTCTCAGTTTTAATCGAGCCTACAATTCTTTGTAACTCCAACATCAATTGCTGACCACCGGCAAAACCTTTACCACTCTTTGGTCCTGATTTGGATATACCTAACTCCAAATCAACAAAATAATCTTTATCCGCTTGTCTGGCACTGTATTGTTGTTTTTTCCTGTCCGTCGATGGTCTGAACACCCTCTTCCAATCAATGGATCTGACAACCCAATCCAAATCATCAGTGCTCATTCCAGTCGAATATAAACCACCTACGATCGCACCCATAGAAGTTCCTGCGATATAGTCAATCGGGATTTTTTTCTCTTCCAATGCTTTTAATACACCAATATGAGCCAAACCTCTGGCTCCTCCACCGGAAAGTACCAATCCAATTTTAGGACGATTGGAATTATAGGCATTGAGATTGACAGAGATAAAAGTCAAAATTATCAATACAAACAATTGAGTTTTTAATAAGGGCTTCATTTAAGTTCTTGTCGCCAATTCTTAATCCAAATTCGGTAATAAAAATATATAACTGAGGTTCTGACCACGAAAAATCCTAAGAATGCCATCCACAATCCATGATTATCATAAGGTCTAAGCAAATACCATAAAGGAATATAACAAAAAACGGTCGCTATCACCATAGAATTTCGCATTATTTTCGCTTCTGTAACCGCCACAAACAAGCCGTCATAAACAAAGCTAGGCATTGCAACGATTGGCACAATAATTAACCAGATCATATAATCGCTTGAATAATCCCTGACTGCTGGCAAAGAGGTTAACAATGAAACTATTCCATCACCATAAAGCAGGTATAGCAAAGTGAAAAGAACCGCAATTACAAAAGAAATCATAAAAACGCGCCTCAAAATACTTGAGAGTTCCTTTTCATTTTTCGCTCCAAAGGATTTCCCGCATAATGACTCGACAGCATGAGCAAATCCATCTAAGCCATAAGACATTAAATAGAAAAAGTTTAATAACACGGCATTTGCTGCTAATGCTAATTCTCCGAGTCGGGCACTTCCTTTCGTCATCATTGCAAATACAGCCATCAAAGCCAATGTACGAATAAAAATATCACGGTTGAGTGAAAAAAACTGTTTAATATTTGCCTCACTCAACAACCAATCTTTAAACTCGAAAAATTTGGGAATACTGTATTTTCCTTTTAATAAATAGAATGATCCCAACGCTAATGCGGCATACTCTGAAATAATTGAACCATAGGCAACACCTGCAACTCCCCAATGAAATTGCATGACAAAAATATAATCAAGGATCATGTTTCCAACCTGATTCAACAGCATTAAAGCCAGCACCTTTCGAGTTTCCTGAATCGCCAGAAAGTAGCCAAACATTACATAGAGAATAAGAGTAGCAGGCGCAGACAAAATACGAATCGAAAAGTATTGCTGTGCCAACTGGGACGACTCGCCACCCTCACCTACCAAATTCACAGCAAATTCTCCAATCCAAGGACTGAAAACAACCAAAATCAAAGAAATACTGAGTGCAATCAACAAAGACAAACTAAGTTGCTGATTGATTTTATTGAGATTGTTCTCGCCGAATGCTTGGGCGACTAAGCCGGTTGTACTCATTTTTAAGAAGGCAAAGCCCCAAAACAGCACATTAAATATCGTGGCTCCTATATTGATAGATGCCAAATAAACCGGAGAATCCAAATGCCCTAAAATTGCTGTATCAACAATTCCAAGCATAGGAATACTAATAGCAGACAGAATCATTGGAACTGCTATTGCAAAAATTCTTTGATACGAATCTGTTTTTATATTTTCCTGCATCCTGACTTTTAGCACATGCTTTTACTATTGAGCTTTGCTACAATGATTTAGTGTTTTTTGAGATGAGAATCATGACAGATAACAGATACCCTGTAAACAAACAAGCAAAGAAATTCGGCAAATTGAAAATGATTAAATGGTCACTGATAGTCTTCCTATTGCTGAATGTTGTTTTGATGTTTTATTACGACCGTGAACCTGAATTATTCGATGTCAAGAAGGTGGCAGCTAAACGAGCTGATCTGCACGGACATAGAATGGTTACCGGCTTTACAACCACAGTCACACTCATTGAAGTCGCTGATAAGTTAATTAACAAGCCCGGAGGTTATTTGACTAATGACAAACTTCCTCCCTCTGTATTTATGGACAACATTCCCAATTGGGAGTATGGTGTTTTGGTTCAAACACGTGATTTGGCTCGGGCCCTTCGTAATGATTTTAGTCGCTCACAAAGTCAGTCATTGGAAGATGATGACTTGAAACAATCTGAACCTTTATTCCATTATGACAACAATCATTGGATACTGCCACGAACAGAATCTCAATACCGTGATGCGATTCATTATATGCATAATTATCTGCAAAGATTGGGCGATGAAAACGATGAAGATGCTCAATTCTATGCCCGAACCGACAATTTAGTCGCATGGCTGAATCTGGTTGAAAAAAGGCTGGGTGGATTGTCACAAAAACTCAGTGCCAGTGTCGAAAGAGAAAGATTGAATACTGACTTGAGCGGCGATACCGCAGCCACTCAATCAACCTACAAACCCAGCGAACTGAAAGTCAAAACCAGTTGGTTTAAAATTGACGACAACTTTTATGAAGCCAGAGGTTCAACATGGGCTTTAATTCACTTCCTTAAAGCGATTGAAGTAGATTTTGCTCAAGTGCTAGAGAAAAAGAATGCACTTATTAGCTTGCGTCAGATTATTCGTGAATTGGAAGCCACTCAGGAGCCAATCTGGACACCGATGATATTGAATGGTTCAGGATTTGGATTTTTTGCCAATCACTCTCTGGTCATGGCATCCTATATTTCCAGAGCCAATGCCGGAATTATCGACCTCAGACAACTCTTGGAAAATGGCTAACTCAGTATTATAATCCGCTAATGAAAAAGACAATTAGCCTATTTTTTGTGATGACATCACAACTTTCATTAGCGGATGATATTCGGATTTCTTCTCAGCTCGAAAAAGATTTATCCGAAAAACAAACTGTAGAATTGTATGTGCTTTTAAAAAATCACAACAAAACAAATACATACAAATCCTCCGGTTCTTTGGAAAAACGTCAGAATCATATCCGGTTTTTGAAAGAAAACTCGACATACTCACGCCAACAAATAGAACAAACGCTTAAAAACTTTACTGAAAATTATAAGTTTTACTGGATAAACAATTCGCTCTGGGCACGAATGGAAAGCTCAAAAGCCAGAGAGTTTTTGAAAAGTGAATTTATCGAAAAAGCCTACAGTGATGAAAAGCAAAAGTTAAAATTACCAAACCCAGAACCTGAAACCAAACAAATTCAAGCAACTGAATGGGGAATTGATAAAGTTAATGCTCCTGATGTTTGGGCACTTGGTATTACCGGTCAAGGAATCCTCATTGCCGGGCAGGATACCGGTTATCAATGGGATCACCCGGCAATTAAGGACAAATATGCCGGTTGGGACGGAGTCAATGTTGATCATAATTATCATTGGCATGATGCTATCTCCAATCCTTTTGTTGTATGTGAAGATGCCCAAAATAATCCTGCAAGTTGTGATGATCATGGTCATGGAACTCATACCATGGGAACTATGGTTGGTGATGATGGAGCAGGAAATCAAGTGGGCGTTGCACCGGGAGCTAAATGGATTGGTTGTCGGAATATGAATCAGGGAGACGGACACCCATCTACATACGCAGAATGTTTTCAATTTTTTCTTGCACCGACAGATTTGAATAATCAAAATCCCGATGTTAGCAAAGCTCCTCATGTTATTAACAATTCGTGGGGATGTCCTGAATCAGAAGGTTGTACACAACCGGATGTGCTTGAAACCGTGGTCAACAATGTTGTTGATGCCGGAATTCTAGTCGTTGCATCTGCCGGCAACAGTGGTTCTGGATGTAATTCCGTTAATACTCCGATTGCAATTTACAACAACACACTAACTATAGGCTCAACGACATCGACAGATTCTATTTCTGGATTTAGCTCTCGTGGTGGTGTTTCAATTGATGGAAGCAATCGTTTAAAGCCTGATTTAGTTGCTCCCGGAAGTTCAATACGCTCAGCAAGATTAGGTGGAGGATATTCCCTCTCTAGTGGAACCAGCATGGCATCTCCGCATGTTGCAGGAGTCGCTGCACTTATGATGTCAGCAAATCCCGATATGATTGGCAAGCCCAAAATCCTAAAACATGTTTTGCAAAGAACAACAGCTCAATTAACCACAACATCACAGTCATGCAGTGGTGTTTCGGGTTCTGAAGTACCAAATAATACATTTGGATATGGCAGAATTGATGCTTTAGCCGCCGTCAATTTGATTCAGGATATAATTTATTTGGATAATTTTGAGGACTTCTAACTTCAAACTTTTGAAGCATTTAACATTAATATAATGCTAACATTGTATAATTGCTATCAAATATAATAAAAGCTCCCGAGAACAATTATGAAAAAGTCATTCATTTTATTGCTAATTATTGCATCATTTTCACAGGCACAAATCCCTGCAAACTTAGATTTACAACAGTTATACACATTAACTGACCCGTTGACTGTGAGACATGCAGGAGACGGAAGTGGCAGAATCTTCACTATCACCAAAGCTGGGACAATTCGAATTTATGATGGTTCTTCACTTCTTGCCACACCTTTTTTAGATATTACATCGAAAGTCAGAAGTGGCAACGAGCGCGGTTTATTAGGCTTGGATTTTGATCCGAATTATTCCAGTAATGGATATTTTTATGTCTATTACACACAAGAAACTCCGAATACCGGTGATACAATTATTGAAAGATATCAAGTGAGTTCAGGAGATCCAAATGTTGCAGATGCTAATAGCGGGCATATCATACTCAGAATAGACCAACCTGCATCCAACCATAATGGAGGTGACATCCACTTCGGACCAGACGGTTATTTATACATAGGAATGGGGGATGGCGGTTCTGGAAATGATCCATGGAATAATGCTCAAACACTTGATAACTTACTGGGCAAAATGTTGCGTATCAATGTCAATCCCGATATTATTTTTACAGATTCCATCGAACTGAATGAGACCTGTGGTTTGGATCAAGGACATTATTTTGTTCCATCTGACAATCCTTTTATCTCTAATAGTGGAGAATGTTCAGAAATTTGGACTTATGGTTGGCGTAACCCTTGGCGTTGGAGCTTTGATAGTCAAACCGGAGACATGATTGTCGGTGATGTTGGACAAAATGCCTATGAGGAAGTCAGCTTTCAGTCTGTATCCAGTCCTGGTGGTGAAAATTATGGTTGGAGTTGTCGGGAAGGTGCACACGACAACCCCAATACTAGTGAACCCAATTGCAATGATGGACGAGTATTTATTGAACCTGTAATAGATATAGATCGTACAATTAATGGTGACTGTTCTGTCATGGGTGGTTATGTCTATCGTGGACCAATCTCCGGATTGCAAGGACTATATGTTTTCTCAGATTATTGCGGTGGAAATATCAATTTTGCCACTCCTAACGGTCAAAACACCTGGTCATTCACAACATGGCAAGATGTTGGTTTTGGCATCCAAAGTTTTGGAGAAGACGAAGACGGCAATATTTATGTCTTACAAAACAGTTCGGTTTATAAATTTATTTTAACGCCTTAAATGAAATCCTTCGTTTTCACACTTTTTGAACGATGCAATCAAATTTGAAAATGTTATTCTTTAGATTGCCTGAGAAATGTGAAAGGTTAGTTTTTAAAAATATGAGCCTATAAAGGCATAAATGATTATTTTAGAACCCGTTTTTTGTGAGTTAGTTTTTTTCTTTAGATTGCATTAGAAATGCGAAAGGTTAGTTTTTAAAAATACGAGTTTATAAATGCATAAATGATTATTTTAGAACCCGTTTTTTGTGAGTTGTTTTTTTCTTTAGATTGCATTAGAAATGCGAAAGGTTGGTTTTTAAAAATATGAGTTTATAAATGCATAAATGATTATTTTTAAGAGCCAAGATTGAGCATTTATAAGGTAATATAAAGAAAAAAATGGTGGGTCGTGAAGGATTCGAACCTTCGACCAATGGATTAAAAGTCCACTGCTCTACCGACTGAGCTAACGACCCATTGTCTTTCTGTGAAACGAAACCAGAACAGTACCGCTTCAAAATAACGAGGTTGCGAATTTTAGGGCAACTTGGGCATTATGACAAGATTTTTTTATAATTATTTAAGATTTATTAAATCTCCGCATGAAATACTTGGACAAGATATTTTTTCAACATTCTGACAAATAACATTCTGTCCAAAATATATCTTTTTATCGACTTTTCTGTATTGATTTAACACTGCAATAATTTCTTTTCGATCTTGCACACCTGATGTTTGGTTAATACTGGGAATGATGCAACGAGAGCATTTTTTAACGGCTCTAAAATTTAACTCATTGACACTAAATTCTGACCAATCATCTTCTGCGTAAGCATTTGTTCCGGTCACAACTATGTTTGGGCGAAAACGATTAATGTTGACTTTGTGAGTTAATCTTGAGTTTAAATCATCGAGACTTTCCTGTGAAACCAATAATATCGGATAACCATCTGCAAAACTGACAAATTGATTTTTCTCAGCAAAATCCATATTAATTTGACGTTGTGTATTTTCCGGCATATAAACCAATCTGCAACTCATATTCAATCTTTCAGAAAGCCATGAGTCAACTTCATGACTTACCAGACTAGCTTTAAAGCTATCTTTCCAAATTGTAACTTCTATTTGTTCAGCATTTTTCTCATCAACATCTGGTACTTGTATTTCTAAGTTTTGATAGGAAAGAATCAGTTGATTATCCTGAATTTGAGTTTGAATTGTCGCTAAATCTGCATTTTCACGTTGAGTTATGAACCTTCCGTTGGCATCAACCAACATCCAGCGCCGATCATATTTTAGTCCAAATGGGGTGAGTTCTGAAGTTTGAATTTGAATCCCGGATAATGACTTAACCGGATAAATGTATAACTCTGATATCTTAATCATGTAAATATCGGGTTGGATCTTTTACATTGGCATCCTTAAATCCCTGCTTACGATAATAACAGGAATCACAGACTCCACAGGCTTGGCCGTCTTCATCCGCATTGTAGCAAGAAACAGTAATACCATAATCAACACAAAGCTCGACGCCCAGTTTGATGATTTCCGCTTTGGTTAAATCAATCAAAGGAGTATGAATGGTAAATTTCTGCCCTTCAACCTGAGCTTTCGTCGCCAGATTCGCCATTTTTTCATAAGCCTGAATAAATTCCTTACGACAATCCGGATAACCGGAATAATCAACCGCATTCACACCGATAAACATATCGTTTGCACCGATGGTTTCGGCATATCCCAAAGCGATACTCATAAACATAGTATTACGAGCAGGAACGTAGGTTACAGGAATTTCACTTTGCTTGTTCATATCATGCTCAGGCACCTCAATATCTGCCGTCAATGCAGAGCCACCAATCGCTCTCAAGTCAATATTTATCACCTTATGATCTTTGGCATTGAAGTACTCAGAAACTCTCTGAGAAGACAACAATTCAGAGCGATGTCTTTGCCCATAGTCGATTGCCAATGTGTAGCAATCATAACCTTGAGATTTAGCAACTGCCAAACAAGTTGTTGAATCCAGTCCACCGGACAACAATACGATACATTTTTTTTTCATGATTTAACGACCTTGACTGTCATTCCATAGTATTTTGTGCATTTGTAATTGCAACCGTGCCAAAACATTATCATCCAGCATCCATTGTGCCAGATTTGCAGGGTCAATTTCTCCGGCAACCGGTGAGAATAAAATTTCACACATATCGGTGAGATTATAGCGTTCAATAATTTCTAACGCCCAATGATAATCCGTACGATCTTTGATGACAAATTTCACTTGGTCTTTAGAATCCAGATAATTGATATTCTCAAAATTGTTACTCTGTAATTCACCGGATCCAGGCGCTTTCAGATCCATGACAATAACAACTTTATCATTCACTTCAGAAACTGGTAATGCACCGGAGGTTTCCAACGACACGGTAAAACCGTGTTCTACCAGCAAATCCAACAAGTTTAAACAACGCTTTTGCGATAAGGGTTCGCCACCGGTTACGCATACATAGGGTGTTTTGTACTTTCTGACTTCTTGTAAGATTTCTTCAATCTCAAACCACTTTCCGCCACTAAAAGAATACTCGGTATCACACCATGTACATCGTAAAGGACATCCTGTTAATCTGATAAATACTGTTGGCAATCCCGAAAAAGTGGATTCGCCCTGAATTGAATGAAAGATTTCAGTAATTTTAAGTCCGGTTCTTTCCACTTAATGATCTCTTTGAATTTGTCTCAAACGATTTTTTGCTAATACGGCAATACTGCTTTGTGGATAAGAGGAAATGACTTTTTGCAAGTTTTCTTCGGCCTGAATTAAATCATCCATCTCGTAATAACTGTATCCGATTTTTAACCATGAATCAGGTGCTTTGCGACTTTGAGGAAACTTCTCTTTCAGCGTTTTAAAAGCAGCCAATGCCTGAGGATATTGGCGTTTGACATAATAGGACTCGCCCAGCCAATAATAGGCATTATCTGTCAATTCACTCTCAGGATGTTTTTGGATAAAGTCTTCAAATGCTCTGGCAGACTCTGTGAAACGCCCTGCTCTTAAATGTGTAAATGCCACATCATAATCATCCTGAAAGGATGAAATCTGAGGCTCATCTTCAACTTGAGAAGTCGTTGCCTGAGAGTTTCCATAGTTTTCATCAACCTCAACTGTCATATTGCTTATATCCACATCTTGAGAGGTACTAGTGTTATTTTGAGTGGTTGCAGCAGGTTTTGTTGATGCTTTAGTTCCTCCTTCCAACTCTGTCAGACGTGAATCCACATCCATATACAGAAGCTTTTGCTTCTCCTGCAAATTGTTGATTTTAAAGTTTTGTTCTTCAATAACACCTTTCAATTCAGCAATTTGTTGCTGGAGTTTTTGATTCTGGATTACTAAATCGGCAACATTGCTTCGTTCTTGTGATGTTTGTTCGACAATTTTTTCCAGTTTTGCCAGTCTTTGTTGAATAGACAAGTCTTTCTGAGCATATACATTGGCTGATAAAAAGCTCAAAACTATTAGGGTTAATATTCGATATTGCATAAAACTCTCCTGTATTTTGGGTTGCCTTTAATAGTTATAGATTATTTTAAATTTAAACCCGATATAACGACATTCGCATTTTCAGCATAAAAAACCCGACTTTGAGCCGGGTTTTTCAGATTTTGACAAACTATCAGTTTGATAGTTCGGTTTTGTCACTTATTTGGCAGTGTAAACGATTCTGACTCTTCTGTTTTCTGACCAGCAAGATTCATCGTTACAAAGAGCAACCGGCTTCTCTTCACCAAAACTCACCACTGAAATTTGGCTGTCAGAAGCACCTTGTGCTTTCATCAAATTAGCAACGGATTGACCACGTCTTTCACCCAAAGCCAAGTTATATTCCGGCGTACCACGTTCATCAGCATGACCTTCCAGAACCATTTTGGCAGTTGGATTCGCACTTAAATAACGTGCATGGATGTTAATCAAGTCTTGGTACTCAGCTTCAACCGTTGATTGATCATAAGCAAATTTGATAATTCTTTGTGAGAGCAAACTTTCAGCATTGTTTAAATCTTCAGGATCGCAACAAATATCTTTAAACGATTGACCATTAAACATATAGGTTGTTAGATTATCAGTATCATCTGTTTCAATCACTTCCGGCTTATCAGTAGGATCTTCAGGCTTGACTGTATCTTGTTTACATGCCGTTAAAGTCATGCCTAACAATGCCAACAGAGCTAACTTATTTATTAATTTCATTATTTTCTTCTCCAGGGAGTTTTCTTTTATTGCAGGTTAAGCGGATAGTTTACAATATTATTTTCCACTAAGAAAATGGTTTATATAAATTTTTTAAATATGCAACAAAAAAGGCTATCTTTAGGTTTAAAGACAGCCTTTTTTAATAAAAATGCTATTTATCAGCTGTATTTAGTACTTAATTTCCGCACTAATTTCCAGACCTTTATCATTGAAACCAATGCTCGCATCTTCTCTTTGCCACCAAATCAAATCTGACATCAGAGTCTTTTGAATTCTGAGTTGCTTCTGCGCATCCGGTGGTAATTTATCCGAAACCGTATCAATTCCGGCAAACATTTTTTGATAAAAATCGGCATTGATACCTATAGTGAATAAACTGGCTTGTCCACCTTCTTTGACGTCTTGGGTCAGCACTTTATCAGTTCCTTCACCTAAAGAAGCACCAATCGTTTCTTTACCCATTGCCATAAATACATGGTCTAAATTCACAGGAATTTGTGTCCCTGAAACCGGCATCATACTGGAAATGTTAACTGCTTCTCCACCAATATCCAATCCTAAATTATTCAATTCTGGCAGAGCCATAGTAGCCATTCCTTTGATTGCTTCTGGATTATCAACTGCCAACAATACTTTTGCTTTCAAATCTTTTATCATTTTATCCGGATCGGTTTGTGTGAAATCCAAATCCAATGTATCAATAATCAAATTAAAGCCTTTGAAGTTTGAAACAAAAGGTGGCAATGGTTGGCTTAACTGAGCTTTCAAGCCGGCTGCTTGGTCATTGAGTGATTGCAACATATCACACTTGTATGGGTCTTGCTCGATATTAGTTACAAATTCCAAAGCTAATGTTTTTGCAGCTTCAATATCAAAACTAAAACCATAAGACAAGGATGATGGAGAACTACTTGCAGGAATTCTTCCGGTCATTTTAGATAGTTTGCTACCCAAACCATCAGTCATTTCAAGAACCAGATTGGATGCCATCATCGTATCTGTCAACTGAGTAGTACCACCAACCATTCTTGGGAATTTATCAAACATGCCCAAAATTTCAGCTTTACATTCCTGAGACATTTGCTTGTCTTGGACTTTCATCAAATCAAGCATTGGCGAGTTGTACTGCGCCGGATTGATGAAATAGTCAGCAATCTGACGAATATCAAACCAGTACATGCTATTGCCCATGTAGTTGTATTTTGCGATGGTATCGTGATACTCATTGGATTGAGTGATGTTTTTCACCGGTTTCTCAAAACCTAACAACTTAGGCATTAAATTATCAATTTCTCTGGTTGGAGATAAACTCACAACAAGTTCATTGCCATCAAGGGATACCAGAATTTTCATTTCTTTGTCACCGAAGAAATAAACCATCCTGCCATTTATACTCTTAAATTCAGCAGTATCTGCTTTGGAGTCATTCGCTTTGTGCATTAACTCTGTTAAAAGCTCATCAAAAGAATGTCCTTTCGCCAATGTCATTCTCAACACAGGAAATAAATCAACTGCATAAAGAGCAAATTCGTTTTCTTCAATGGATAACCCTAATTTCTTAATTCCATCTTGCGAAAACCATTTATCGAAAAATGCATCAACTTTTTCTGTATCTGAACCAGGATCTGCTTTGTCATGATATTTCTTGAAAGAATCGGTAAACATCTCTGACAGTAAAGTACCAACACTGGCATAAACTTTTTCAGTAATTTCAACCAATCTTTGTGGTAACGGATATCTGTCATCTTTGACATAAATCGCCAAAATTGCTGTGTCTGCCGGAATATAGCTCAATACGTTTGACTTCGTTTGAGCCTGTGTCACTTTTTGCACAACTGTATTTTCAGTTGAGCTTTGCTGGGCATTCTTTTCATCACCACCGCAGGATGTCAAAGCTAATGACATTCCAAGGGCAATTGCCAAACTTAATTTATTTTTTTTCATGATTTTCCTCATACTTCTAATTTTTGATTTTTAATTTATTTAAGAATTTATTTATGCTTTTTCTACTTTGAGAACAGTTCCTTCAATCGCTATGACTTTCACTCTGGCCCCTTGTGGCAAATCTTCTTCGCCTTCTACTTTCCAAGAACTGTCATTGACGTTAATTTTTCCGACACCGTTCTCTATAGCATGTGAAAGGTTAAAAGTTCTTCCAATATGCTGATGGCCTCGTCGATTCAAATTTGGCAAAGGATCTTTATCCGGGTTGTTCTTGGCGTAATAATGCCAAGCAACTACAGAAACCAGTGATAATACGAAAAACACAACCATTTGAACCTGCCAACTAATACCAAGAACCGCTTGAACCAATGCTGTCGTTGCTGCTGCAAACCCAACCCAAAGCAGGAAGTAAGTTCCCATCGTCATCTCAATGACAATTAGGACAACTGCAAATGTCAGCCAATGCCAAGGTGTTAAAACTTCAAACCAACTCATATTATTTCCCCTTATTATCGGATTCTTTTAGAGCTTCTTTGGCAATTTCAGTAATACCGGCGAGCGAACTCAATACACCAGTGGCTTCCATCGGAATGAATAATGTCTTCGTGTTCTCAGATTTGGCAAATTGTCCGAAAGCCTCTAAGTATTTCGTTGCCACAAAATAGTTAATTGCATGTGTACTACCGGATTCAATCGCTTTGGAAACCATGTGTGTCGCCTTAGCTTCTGCTTCTGCCAGCCTTTCACGGGCTTCTGCTTCAAGGTAAGCCGCCTCTTTTTTACCTTCTGCTTCCAAGATATTAGATCTTTTATCACCTTCTGCTCTCAGAACCATAGATTGTCTCACACCTTCTGCCTCCAGAATTTCTGCACGTTTGTCCCTTTCGGCTTTCATCTGTCTTGCCATTGATTGAACCAAATCATGCGGAGGCTTTATATCTTTAATTTCTATCCGTGTGACTTTTACACCCCAAGGTGATGTGGCTTCATCAACAACTGCCAGTAATCGATGGTTAATCTGATCTCGTTTGGATAAAGATTCATCTAAATCCAAACCACCAAGGACCGTACGAATATTAGTCATAGTTAAATTTAAAATCGCATATTCAAGATTATTAACCTCATAAGCGGCCTGTGGAGCATTCAGAATCTGGAAAAACACAACTCCATCAACAGTCACTACCGCATTATCTTTGGTAATAACTTCCTGAGACGGAACATTTAAAACCTGTTCCATCATGTTTATTTTGCGTCCGATGGATTCAATCCATGGCACTTTCATTCCCAAACCGGGATCAAATGTTTTTTTGTATTTTCCGAATCTTTCAACTGTGTATTGATAGCCTTGTGGTACAAAACTGAATGTTTTCTTAATAGTTAAAATTGCAAGAATTCCGATAACTAAAAAGAAAATATTTTGTGGATTGTCTAAAAACATGGGTTCTCCTCCAATTGGTTATTTCAATGACTACATATTTTAATTCAAATGATGTCAATATGTCATGTGCCAGAAGTTATAAAACTAAAACACCACACAGTTTCTGCCTTTTTGCTTGGCTTTGTATAACGCTTTATCCGCTTTTTTAAGGACATCTGTCGAAGAATTTATCTGAACTGAATCTGCGGCTCCTATTGAAATTGTAATTGGAACACTTTTTTTAGCTTTAGAGTCTTTTCCTCTATTCACAATAAATTTGGATTGTTCAATCTGTTGTCTGACATTTTCCAAAATTTCTTTAACTAAAGATAAATCTTTATTTCCAAATACAATACAAAACTCTTCTCCTCCAAATCGATAAACTATTCCACCATTGATTGAAGACTTCAATTTGGAAGCCACCATTTTTAACGCATCATCGCCAACGTCATGTCCGTATTTATCATTAAACTTCTTAAAAAAGTCGATATCCACCATTGCAATGGTGTAAATTCCCACCAAACCGGCTAGTTTCTCGTTTAAAGCTCTACGACCAGGCAATTGTGTGAGTTCATCCAGATACGCCATGCTCCATGAGTCTTTCAGAATACTAAAAAGATTCAGCAACATCGTACCACTCATAAAGATGACTATATCTTTGCCTTGTGACTGCATGTAAATTGCGAGTAGCAAAAAGATATAAATCCCCAAAGCATTTGCAAAAAGCGTATCTTGTTTGTATATCCAGATTGAAAAAACAAATAGAAAAACAAAAAGATGTAGAATAACTAATAATTGTGGAAGAATACTCCAATCAAAATATTTTTCAGGCAATATCGAAGTTTGAATAAACTCTGTAACCCACATTGGAGAATTCTTATCAATCCACATAAATGCAAGTACCGAAACCAGATAAATCACATAAAGCGGAATTGATTTCACCGAAAATATTCCGTAAACCGGCAACAAAACAATTGTAAGAATCAATACCGGAATCAATAAAGACAATAAAACCAATTGCTGAGATGAACCATTGATATAAGGTTGCGAAAAAAGATATAAAGCGACTGTGAAAGTCAAAAGTAAAACTTTTGCCTTATTAAAATACACAGAAACCAAAATTGTGATACCAATTAACAAAACCGGCAAATATGGCAAGGCGTTTTTCAAATCTTCTGAAACTAACTCGTAATTCATCCTCGAATAAGTCATCAAAGCAGTGACAAATAACATTGGAATTGATGATTTGAATAGTTTCAAAGTTTTAATTGGACTGAACTGTTCCGGATTATAACCAAATCATCCGAATATTTTTGTGAGCTATCTGAAAAAAACCAATTCTCTATCTATTTTCTCATCATAAAAATCAAAAGAAATAAACTTTTATTGACCGAACGGTCAGTCAGTGTATAATTTCGGAAAATCTAACAACTTGAGATTGCCATGACAAAAGATTTAACAGTCAAATACTATTCACCTGTAGAGGAAAGAATCAACATCACTTCACATGCAATTGGTTTCATACTTGCAATTTGGGCATTAGTTTATCTTGTGATTAAAGCCTCGATTCATGGTAATGCATGGCATATTGTCAGTTTTAGTATTTATGGTACCAGCATGATGCTTTTGTATGCGGCTTCGACTTTTTATCACATGTCAAAAAAGCCGATTGTACGCAAACGATTGAAAGTGTTTGATCATGCAGCAATTTATCTGTTGATTGCCGGAACATACACACCTTTTACTTTGGTGACATTGAATGGAGCTATGGGCTGGACTTTATTTGGAATTGCTTGGGGTCTGGCTGTTGTGGGTATTATTCTGAAATTATTTTATACCGGGAGATTCACTTTAATTTCAACATTAGCCTATGTGATTATGGGTTGGTTGATTGTTATTGCCATTAAACCGCTAGCAAACAATTTACCCGAAGGTGGATTGTTCTGGTTGATGGCAGGAGGAATATCTTACACAGTCGGCGCAGCTCTTTATGCGATTCATAAATTGAAGTTCAATCACGCCATATTTCACATATTTGTTCTGATAGGCAGCGTATGCCATTTTATTACTGTGTATTTCTACGTTTTGGAGAAATAATATGATTTCAAATAAAGAAAAGATATTAAATTCAGCATTCGAACTTTTTGCCGATAAGGGTTTTAGCCACGTTTCAATTGCTCAGATTGCCAAACATGCTGATGTTGCAAAAAGTCTTATTTTTCATCATTTTGCGAATAAGCAAGATCTCTGGGAAGAAGTCAAAGATACTGTCTTTATGGATTATGCCTCACAGCAAATGGATTTGTTTGAACAAGCTGAAAACCCAGTAGAATTGATTAGCCAATCTATATACAAATATTTTGAATTCCTTAAAAATAATCCGAAAATGCTCAGAATGTATTCCTGGAGCAACCTTGACAATGATACAAACTGTGGGCTTCATGACAAACCGCTTATCGACAGAGGAACTGAATTGATACGTCAAGCCCAAAAAGCAGGAATCTTTCGTGATGATTTCGAACCGGTAAACCTGATTGTTTCATTTATTTCAGCGATAAATTCATACCTCAATGCTCAATCTCATTTTTGCCAATGGCATGACGAGCTCTATAAAAACGAAAAGTTTGTCGATGATTTTGTCAGTTTCATTATTAACGGAGTCAAAGCATGAACATCACAAAAAGCATTTTGATTTTTACTTCGGTATTTCTACTTAATAGTTGCACAAACAATCCATCGGAAGAGCAGAAAAATATAGCTACAAAAGTGACAACAACCATTGCCACTTCCCACGAAATCACACGTTTTCATAACGTTCCGGCAGTTTTAAAAGCTCAGAATCGTGCCGATTTATCTTTTCAGTTATCCGGGACCATTAAAAGCATCAATGTGAAAATTGGTGATTCTGTTGAAAAAGATGACGAATTAATTCATTTGTACAACCCAAATATCGACCCTGCTCTGGCAGCCAACGAAGCCAAACTCGAATCCATTCTCACTCAAATCAGACAGGTTGAAAAGGATTTGGAGAATTTAAAAACTCTGAGAAAGAACAACTCCGTCAGCAAAACAACTTATGAACATAAAGAAACGGAATTGAAAAATCTTTTGGCACAACAGAAATCTGTTGAGTCTGAAATGACTCTCTCACAAGCCAACCAACAAGAAACGATTATCAAGGCACCTTTCACCGGAATAATTTCACAATTCAGCAAGCAACCCGGAGAATTTGTCTCGGCCGGTCAGCCGGTGATTTCTATCTATCAAAACAAAATATTGGAAGTTGAAACAGAAATCACCAAAGAACTTTGGTCAAATCTCAAGTTGGGCGATGTTATAGAGGGGTATCTTGGAGATGAAAAACTTGAGTTTGAGTTGGTTGAATTAGCACAAAGTGCAAATCCTCTGACACATTTGTTACCTGTAGTTTTACAGCTGAAGAATAGTCTACCGGAAGCCATTGGACAAAACGTAAACCTCTCTTTTCCACAGAAATATCAAAACGTCTATCAATTACCTCTGCAAACTGTTATTGACGATGGAATCAACCAGCCTTATGTGTTTGTAACTGAGAGAAAAAAGGCTCAAAAACACATCATTAAACCATTATTTATCAATGGAAATGACATTATCTTTGAAGTTGATAATGTCATTGATAATCCCGTGATTATTGAGGGGCAAAGTAAAGTCG
Source organism: Gammaproteobacteria bacterium (assembly GCA_041395445.1). NCBI lineage: Bacteria > Pseudomonadati > Pseudomonadota > Gammaproteobacteria > Gammaproteobacteria bacterium. The sequence continues at coordinate 370,783 of JAWLAO010000001.1, forward strand.
CATCAGGAACTCCGATTGAGGAATAGTCATGAATTTAGTCAATTTGCTGGTCCATCAAAAAAGATTAATTCTCACAACTGCGATTTTATTTGCAATTGCAGGCGTTTATTCATGGCTCAACATGAATCGCCAGGAAGATCCTTTTTTTCCCTATCGTAATGGTTTTATTCTGACCCAATATCCGGGAGCCAGTGTCGAAAACATCGAGAATCTGGTTCTTGAACCATTGGAAAAAGAAATCTCCCAAGTTGAAGTAGTTGATGAAATCAGGGGAATAGCCAGAGCCGGCTTTTGTCAGATTACAGTCAGAATGAAAGAATATGTTTATGATACCGATTCAGCGTGGAACCGTATCCGAGATGCTGTTGAACGAGCAAAAACTCAGTTTCCTGAAGGTGTAATGACTCCTCTGGTCGAAGACAGAGTGATTGATACACCGCTGGTTGTTTATTCTTTATCCGGTCATAATGATGTGATGTATATGCGAAAAGTCGCTGAGGAAGTCAAATTAAAACTTCTTTCAGTTCCCGAGCTTTCTAAAATCAAACTTTACGCCCAAGCCGAAGAGGAAATCTCCATTGAACCGGATTCAGATAAGTTAAAACAATTGGAAATCAATTCCGATTATTTGGTTAAACAAATCACTTCGAAAACTAAAGTCGTTCCATTACAAACCTTACAAGCAGACAGCAGACAAATCATCCTGAATGCAAAAACCGAATATCAATCCATTGATGAAATCAAATCGACACTGATTATGCTTCCTGACGGCACAAATATGCCTTTGGAACTATTGGCAAAAGTCAAATACGGAGCCAAACAAGATGCCGGTTCAGTATTTTGGAAAGATGGAAAAAGAGCCATAGGCATTGGAATGTTTATTCCCGAAAATCAGCTTAATGTGGTTACCTTTGGTGAAAAAATCAAATCCATCATGAATGAAATTGACAAGCAATATCCTGACATTGAATTTGAACCGATATTTTTTCAACCGAATCGAGTTTCTGCCAGAATATCAGAACTCGGCAACTCTTTGCTGATGGGAATGATATTGGTTAGTATCGTTCTGACGGTTTTTCTGGGAATGCGTCCCGGGTTGGTTGTTGCCAGTATTATTCCTCTAGTGACATTCACATCACTGGCAATTTATAACTTTTCCGGGAATGTGCTGCACCAAATGGCGATTTCAGGTATGGTGATTGCCTTAGGAATGCTAGTGGATAACGCCATCGTCATGGTTGAAAACATCCAATATCATATCGACAAAGGCATGCGTAAATCTGAGGCATCAATCACCGCTGTCAAACAATTATCATTTTCATTGTTTTCTGCTACCGGTACGACTTTAGCGGCTTTTATTCCAATGCTGATGTCGAAAGGCAATACGGGCGATTTTACTCACGCAATTCCGGTAGTCATTATGCTATCTATTGCTATCAGCTATGTCTATTCTATCTTTGTCACACCGGCATTCAGCCACTTGTTTTTGAAACCAATTGATACATACAAGGATTCAAAAATAATGACTATGGGAGAGAAGTTTGGCAAACTCGCGACTCAATCACCAAAGAATATTCTTCTCATGGCATTTGTCTTTGTGATTTTATCGATGTCTTTATTTACACTGGTTAAAAAAGATTTTTTCCCTAGTACAGACCGCAATCAGGTAATTATTGATCTCACTTTTTCGGAAGGAACCAACCTGCGTTACAACTCAGCAATAGCCAAAGAAATATCGCTAAAAGTGTTAAAACAACCGAATGTCACTCATGCGTATTCGTTTAGTGGCAATTCAGGACCGAATTTTTATTACAACTTAATTGAAAAACCACAGTCTCCGAATATCAGCCGAATTGATGTCGAACTCACATCATCAGAACACAATGATGCTTTTATCGAATGGGTCAATACTGAAATTAAGCCCAAATATAAAAATGTCGAAATTATTGCTAATAAACTCGGGCAAGGACCACCTGTAGCAGCACCTATTGAAATCAAAATATTTTCACAGGATCGTGAAAAACTCAGCCAGGCCATTCATGACATTCAACAAATTGTGACTGAAACTGATGGAACTAGAGATGTAAGAAACAATCTGGGAATTGGATTGCCAAGCTATCAAATTTCATTCAAAGATGAAATTCTCAACAAATACAATGTCACCCGAGAAGACATTGCAAAATCCATTGGATTAGCGAGTGGAGGGCTGATTATCGGTCAGTATCGAAAAGCTAAAGACCCGATAAATATCGTGGTTCGCAATGAAAATGGCATCAATTATCCTTTGCAACAATTTGAAAACATCACTTTGCATGTTGCAGATAAAAGCATTCCAATCAAACAACTTGCGGATATTAGTTTGCAATGGTTACCGGCTTCCATTCATCATTATGATTTACAACGGACGGCTTCTGTGTTTTCAGAAACACAGTCTGATACCACATACAGTAAAATTCTAGAAACATTAAGACCGAAACTTGAAGAAATGCAACTTCCACAAGGAGTAAAAATAAAAGTCGCAGGCACCTCACAAGAATCAGAAAAAGCCAATAAATCTCTCGGAGGTGCATTGCCTATTGGAATTATTTTGTTGTTGGTATTCTTGCTGATTGAATTTAATTCATTTACTAAAGTTGGAATTATATTGATTACCATTCCTTTGGCATTTGCCGGAGTTCCAATTGGGTTATTGCTGACCAATACCACGTTCGGTTTTACTGCAATACTTGGCACATTGGCATTAGTTGGAATTGTTGTCAACAATGCCATTGTTTTGCTTGATCTAATTCAAAAAAATCTAAATGATAATTTTGATTTTGACAAAGCGATTATTGAAGCGGTCAAGAGAAGAGCCCGTCCAATTCTTTTAACCACAATCACCACAGTTGCAGGACTATTTCCATTGGTCATGACTAAGAGTACATTGTGGCCACCGCTGGCATGGACTATTATTTCAGGTTTAATCGTTTCAACCTTTTTATCTCTGATAATTGTTCCCGCGTTATACAAAATTTTACTCAAAAACAAGGAATGTAAACTTTGTGAACCCGACCAATGAAAACATGATGACAGTCACATTTTTGTATCTGACAGGATAATAAAATAAGCACATGGTTAGCTAATATTATGTATTTTGAGGTCAATAATCGTGAACAACGCACTCTCCCAAGCACAAAAAATTCATAGTAGAAAAATCATAGATGCTGATAAAAACGCCTTGATTAAAGAGTATCAAAAGCGTTTAGTGGAACTCAGTTTTGCCAGAAAAAATAAGGACGATGTTTCTGAAGAATACGACCAAATCGTTAAGAAAATCCAAATTCTCCGACATGGCGTTGATGAGATTCATTAAATTCTAACAATTGTTTCATTGGGTTTGTCCATGCTAGAATAAATCCAAATGCAAACATATAAAGACAAAAAAAAGTATTTATGGGTCTTATCAGCTCTGCTTCCGCTGGTTTCAATCACGGGAGTTATCGCCTTTCAAATCACTTCTAATGCTTTATCGCTATTCATTCCACTGATTTTTATATACGTCTTTATCCCGCTTCTGGATCTGATATTTGCTGAAGACAAATCCAACCCACCCGAATCCGAAGTTCCGAATCTGGAAAAAGACTCGTATTATTCATACGTTTGTTATTTATTGTTACCGGTGCACATATTCATTTTTTTGTACCTGATTCACTTCATTGTCACCACAGATTTGAGTGTATGGATGTATATTTGCCTGATTCTCACTATGGGAATCTTTGGTGGTTTGGCAGTAAATCTAGGTCATGAACTCGGTCATAAAACCAAATCTTTGGATAAAAATCTGGCTAAATTTGCATTAGCATTTTCAGGCTATGGGCATTTTAATATTGAACATAATATCGGACATCATAGAGACGTTGCTACACCTGAAGATTCAGCCAGTTCGCGTTTTGGAGAAAGCATTTATAAGTTTGCTCTGAGAGAAATCCCCGGAGGTTTAATCCGGGCATTCAAGATTGAAAAGCGTCGCTTATACCGAAAAGGATTATCATTCTGGTCCATTAACAACCAAATCCTACATTCGTATTTCATGACTCTGATTATTTATACCTCTGTCACAATATGGTTGGGATGGGAAGCCTTGTTGGTTTTAGTTTTACACATTCCAATTGTATGGTGGCAGTTGACAAGTGCGAATTACGTCGAGCATTATGGTTTGTTACGACAAAGGCTGGACAACGGGAACTATGAAAGATGCAAGCCTCATCATTCATGGAACTCCAATCATCTGGCATCTAATCTGGTGCTTTATCATTTACAAAGACACTCCGATCATCACGCCAATCCTGCCAGACATTTCCAAAGCCTGCGACACTTCGATGATGCTCCTCAACTTCCAAATGGTTATATGGGACTGTTTGTCATCGCATACTTCCCTCCTTTATGGAGGAAAGTTATGGATCACAGAGTTTTAAAACTTGCCGATAATAATTTTGATTTAATCAATCAATAATCATTTAATTCCTTCGCAATTATTTCCGCTTGTTTCAATACCGTTTCTGTTGCCAGTTTTTGCATATCTGGTGGATAACCGAATTGTCTCAATGTCCGCTTGATGATTACTTTCAATTTTGCTCTAACACTTTCCTTAATTGTCCAGTCGATAGATGCATTTTGCTTTACACGTTCAGTCAATATCACCGCCAGTTCTCTCAGCTTGTCTTGCTGCATGAGTTGTTTGGCTGAATCGTTGTTCGCCACTGCGGTGTAGAAAGCATATTCAAAGTCAGACAATCCAAGTTTTTTGGCTTCACTGTCCATGTTCACGATTTCCTTACTCAACTTGATGAGTTCTTCCATCACTTCGGCAGCCGTCAAAATCTTGTTGAGGTATTTCTTGATGGAATTCTCCAACATTTCTTTGAGTGACTTACTCTTGACCAAGTTCTTTTTGGAACGTGCTTTTATCTCGTCATTGAGTAATTTTTTCAAAACTTCTAAAGCCACATTTTTGTGCTCCATTCCTTTGAGTTCCATCAGGAAGTCTTCTGAAAGAATGGAAATGTCTGGTTTCTTGATTCCTGCGGCATCAAAAACGTCAATTACTTGTTCAGAAACCAAAGCTTGGTCTATGACCTGACGAATTGTTGTTTCAATTTCTTCATCGGTTCTACCTGAACCGGTACCATCAAACTTAGCTAAGCGTGCTTTTACGGCTTGAAAAAATGAAACTTCATCTTTCACGTCCATGGCCTGCTCATGCGGAACGGCAATCGCAAAGGCTTTGGATAGGGCAGTTACTTCATTGATGTATCGTTTCTTGCCATCTTCCAGTCCGAGAATATGTTCTTCGGCTGCCAGAATCATAGATAGTTTTTGACCCGTTTCGGCTTGGAAATAGTCTTCATAAGGAAATCCGCTGTACATCTGAGAAACCACTTCCAGTTTTTCGAGCATCAATTCAACTGCTTGGGCTTGGGCAATGGTTGGGTCGCCTTTTCCACCTGCATCTGAATAGAACGAAAGTGCTTTTTTCAAATCCGAAGCAATGCCCAAATAATCGACGACTAAACCACCTGGCTTGTCTTTGTACACTCGATTTACCCTTGCAATAGCTTGCATCAGGTTATGACCTTTCATCGGTTTGTCGATGTAAAGCGTATGCATGCTTGGTGCATCAAAACCTGTAAGCCACATATCCCGAACAATCACAAGTTTCAGTTCATCATCCGGGTCTTTCATTCGGTCGGCAAGCGTTCTTCTTTGTTGCTTGGTGGTGTGGTGTTTGGCGATTTTCGGGCCATCCGAAGAGGACGAAGTCATCACGACTTTAATCACGCCTTTGTCTAAATCATCTGAATGCCACTCGGGTTTTAGCTTGATGATTTCCTCATACAAGTCAGCGGCAATCCTTCTGGACATGGCGACAATCATTCCTTTGCCTTCAAAAACTTCTTGGCGTTGGTCAAAATGCTGAATGATGTCATTGGCTACATTCTTGATTCTGTTTTCACTGCCGATTAAGGCTTCCAACTGAGTCCATTTGGCTTTGGCTTTTTGAGTTTCAGTGAGTTCTTCGCCGTCCAACTCATCATCCAGTTCCTCAACCAGCTTTTTGCCTTCTTCACTCAGGTTCACTTTCGCCAATCGGCTTTCGTAATAAATGCGAACCGTTGCTCCGTCTTCTACTGCTTGAGCAATGTCATAAACATCAATGTAGTTTCCGAAAACGGCAGGGGTGTTTACATCCGTGCTTTCAATGGGTGTTCCTGTAAAACCAATGTAGGTGGCATTGGGCAAGGCATCACGCATGTACTTGGCAAATCCATACACCGTTTTCTTACCAATCACATTTCCATGCTCATCCTTTTCATCAACTGTTTTGGCTTTGAAACCGTATTGCGTTCGGTGGGCTTCATCGGCAATCACCACAATGTTTTCTCGTTCCGAAAGCGTTTCATACACATTGCCTTCTTCGGGTGAGAATTTTTGAATGGTGGTAAAAATCACACCTCCTGAAGCAACTTTTAGTTTTTCCTTTAAGTCGTTTCGGTTTTCTATCTGCTTCGGTTCTTGTCGTAATAGCTGTGTGGAAGAAGCAAAGGTGTCAAAGAGTTGGTCGTCCAAATCGTTTCTGTCGGTAATGACAACAACGGTGGGGTTGTCCAAGGCCAACACAATTTTACCAGTGAAGAACACCATGGAAAGCGATTTACCGCTTCCTTGGGTATGCCAAACCACACCGCCTTTACGGTCACCTTTCGGTTGAGACTTCACACCTGCCACACCATAACTTTCAGGCGATTCCTGCACAAAATTCCCCTCCTCTGGAGGGGTGCCTGAAAGGCGGGGTGGTTCTTCTACTTGTAATGCAGGATGTCTATCAAGCATCTCCATCACCTCATCCATCCGTTTCATAACATCATTTACGAGAATGTGTATGACCGTCAATCCGAGTGATTCCAAATAAGCATCTCGCTCCGCATCATATTCCACTTTATCATCATGACTACTGCCATCAATTTCAATGACTACATTACAATTGGCACAGTAGAAGTCTACGATATAATTACCGATTATTTTTTGACGGTCAAAGTCATAGCCTTTGAATTGTTGACGTTTAACCTGATTCCAGAACAGCACCTCGGAAAGGTTTCCAGCCTTTCTCAGTTCTTTGGCGCGTTCTTTCAATTTGGGGTTGTAAGGAAGGCTTAAGTAGTTCTTGGAGTTTCGAGATATTTCTTGGACTCTTGGGTTTGGGACCACCCCGGTCTGCGACCACCCCTCCTTGGGAGGGGAATTGACTACACCGTCAGACTGCGTCTTCCACCCCTTCAAAGAAGGGGAATAACCTGTCGCTCTCATAGCAGATTCCACCGCTCGGTTCACGGCATAGTATTGATGATAAGCGGCTAATTTTTTGACTGTTGAAATGGTGGTTACGCCAGTTTTCGCATCTTCCTTTTTCGATTTTTCAAACACAATAAAATGCCGAATCAAATCCAGCAAGGTTTCTTTGTTGAGCATGCCATTGATGAGCGTTTCCATTTGGCTCACCAAGTGTGATGCTTCTTCTTTGCCGTCTGCCGATTTCCAGGCCATAAAACGGCTCATGCCCGAAGAGAGTGTTCCTGCTCTGGCTTCTAATCCGTCTGAGATAATCGTAAATGCATTATAAGTAAACAGACTTGGAATGACTGCTTTGTAGGTTTCTATCTGACGGAAAGCCGATTTGATGGTAGCGTTTTCATCGGCTGCATTTTTGAGTTCGATGACCACCAAAGGAATACCGTTGACAAACAGAATCACATCAGGACGTTTGTTTACGCCATCTTCTACTACCGTAAACTGGTTGGCTACAATAAAATCGTTGTTTTCGGGTGTATTGAAGTCGATTAACCACACCAAATCACCTCTTTGCTGTCCGTCTTTCTGATAGCTGACTTTGATGCCTTCGGTCAATAGGCGATGAAAGCTTTCATTGTTGGTTAATAACTCTGGCGAATGGATACGCTGAATCTCTTTGATAGCTTCTTCCTGTACAGCGGGTGGTACGGTGGGGTTGATTCTTCGCACTGCTTCTGCCATGCGATGAGTGAGCAGGATTTCTTCGTATGAACTCCGCTCGGGATTTTCGCCATCATGGGCAATGCTTGGGGCATAGATGTATTCATAGCCCAAATGCTCCAACAATTTAATGGCAAAATCTTCTATGGTATTTTCGGTTATTCTTGTCATTTGTCTGAACTATGATTTTTTTTGATTTTGGGATTGCCTTGATTTTGCTGTTTGAATGATTTATTGCTTAGCCTTTTAAACTGTAGCGACTTAGCACCAAAATTGATGAGCAAACCCACCTCTAAATCATAGGCTTCAAGATAATTAATGGCTTGTGCTAAGTGTACATCTTCTAATTGTATGATGGCTTTTAGCTCTACAGATACTATTCCTTCCACCAAAAAATCAACACGCCTAGTACCTATTTGCTGCTCTTTATAAAATACAGGCATTTCATACTCACGGCTAAAAGAGATGCCTTGAAACGCCATTTCAATCTCCAATGCCCGTTGATAAATAACCTCTTGAAATCCATTACCCAATTGCCGATGCACTTCCATTGCAGAGCCAATGATTTTGCTGGTCAGGTCTGAATATTTGTATTGCTCCTTAATCATAGCGAATCATTTAATCATAAAAATCATAGTTCAGACACTTTAACCTCACCACTCATCAACTTCGGCAGCAGCGTATCTCTCATTTTGGTATGCGGATTTGGGTTTGCTTGGTTTATTTTTTTAAATATGTCTTAAGAGCTTTCTTTCGTTGCAATTCATTGGCGTATAAGTATTTCACTTTTATTGATGCTGTTGACAAATTAACTTGAACTCCACTGTTGGCTTTGCTCTGTAATTCAGCAATAAAATCGGGTCTTTAAGTTGCACATAAACAGATACTATTTAGTTGTCTCTTTTTTAAATAGATTGCCACACGTTGATTAAGAACGTATCTGTCACTCTCTCATCAATCATGGTGGCACCTATATGACAACATTATCTTTCATGTCAGTCATTCCATAATGTCCCCTTTATCTAAAATATACCTTCAAGTCGTTCTTCTGGGATAATCTCTTTGGGCAGTCCGCAATCTCCACCTCTTTCGATAAGGTCCCATTTTTAATACTTCTAAATGCTCAGTGAATAATCATGATTTGCTACTGAACAAAGCCATTTTTCACTTCTGCAATTCTTGTAACGCCTTTCTTCCAATCTCATCCGCTTCTCCACAAACCACTGCCGAAACAGCGTCTCTGCCATTTGCTCCAGGGTTTGGTTTTGGCGGTGCAGCAGGTCTATTTTGTCGTCTAAGCTGGAAAGGACTTCGTTATTGCGTTTTGTTCTAAACTGGGTAATAAGTCAATTAATCCTAACTGTTTTGCATTGTTCCAGGCTGTCTGAACCTCCAGCAATCATCTACATAATCGCTCCAACTAGAACGAGTAAAGATCTGGCCGATAAAAAATGGGTTGGCTATTGTTTTATCATCTATAACGAATTAATAATGCATACACCACTTTCTTCGGGTTTTCTTTGATTGCATAATTTGCTCCAGTTGTCCAGTTCTGCAATTACTATGTCGCCTTGGAATAATTGGTATTTCTTGAAATTGTCTTCTCGTGATTGGACAATATGGAACCGAATCCCAGTTTAATCTGCCAGGTGATATCAGTGATACGTAAGAACTTTGGTGACCTTTGCCAGTTTAACACTTTCTGTATAGCCATAGGAAATATCAGTGCATAGTTCAGCCAATGTTGTTTCCTTCCACTCACTCATCAATTTTCACTTTTTGAAGGTTAGCGGCAATGTGTCGTTGAGTTCAGCTTCTTCTTTGAGTTGGGCTTCAAACTCGGCTTTCAGGCTGGTAAAGCGTTCGGCAAAGTCAAAGTCATCTTCTTCCTCCGCAAGACCCACATAACGGCCTGGGGTGAGTACATAGTCCAGTTCGGCCACCCGTTCTTTAGTGGCAGAAGCACAGAAGCCTTTTATGTCTTCATAACCACCCCGCCCTTCGGGCACCCCTCCATCGGAGGGGAATTTGTTGCGCCAGTTGTGGTAGGTGTTCGCAATGGTTTGGATGTCTTCTTCAGAAAGCACTTTGGTTCTACGGTTTATCAAGTGTCCTAAGTTGCGGGCATCAATAAAGAGAATTTCGCCTGTTCGGTTTCGTTGACCACCCCGCCCTTCGGGCACCCCTCCAGTGGAGGGGACTTTTCCCGTTTTGTCGCGGCTCATAAACCACAGCGAAGCAGGAATTTGGGTATTCAAAAACAACTTGGCAGGCAGGTTTACAATGCAGTCAATCAAATCGGCTTCCACCAGTTCTTTCTAATGTCGCCTTCACCGCCACTTTTGGAAGTCAAAGCTCCTTTGCCAAAACGAATCCCGCTTGTCCGCTTGGTGCTAAGTGGTACATGAAATGTTGAATCCAAGCATAATTGGCATTTCCTGTGGGTGGTGTGCCGTATTTCCAACGGCCATCGGTACGCAGCAAATCACCGCTCCAATCGCTCACGTTAAAGGGTGGGTTGGCAATGATGTAATCGGCTTTCAGGTCTTTGTGGGCATCATTCAAAAATGAGCCTTCGTTGTTCCATTTCACTTGCGAACTGTCAATGCCTCTAATGGCCAAATTCATTTTTGCCAGTCGCCAGGTGGTTTGGTTGCTTTCCTGTCCGTAAATGGAAATATCATTGATGTGTCCTTGGTGCTGGTTACAAATTCCTCAGATTGCACGAACATTCCACCAGAGCCACAGCAAGGGTCAAAAACTCGCCCTTGTAGGGCTCGAGCATTTTCTACCAAAAGTTCAACAACGCTTCTTGGCGTGTAGAACTGTCCGCCCTTTTTACCTTCTGCCAAGGCAAATTCACCCAAGAAATATTCAAATACATGACCCAAAATATCGGCGCTTCTGGCTTTGGCATCACCTAAGGCGATGTTTCCAATCATGTCTATGAGTTCTCCCAAACTGGTTGGGTCAAGGTTTTGTCGGGCATATACTTTGGGTAAAACACCTTCAGCGAAACGTTTTCTGCTTCAATGAAGTCCATGGCTTCATCTACCGACTTTCCAATGGTGGGTTGCTTGGCTTGTGAGAGCAAGTAAGACCAACGGGCTTTCTCTGGTACGAAGAAGACGTTCTCGGCTTTGTATTCGTCTTTGTCCTCTGGGTCGGCTCCTGCATATTCACCTTCGCCAGCTTTTAGTTTGTCGTAGAGTTCTTCAAACGCATCTGAAATGTATTTCAGGAAGATTAGTCCAAGAACTACGTGTTTGTATTCCGCAGCATCAATGTTTTTTCTCAGTTTGTCAGCCGATTTCCAGAGTTGTTTTTCTAGTGGTTCCTGCATTAGTGTTTTCTTTCTTGAGTGTGTTTTTCAAAATCTTAACAATGTTACAATAGTTTTAAATTTCTTTCTAGCAATTGTCAAGTTGTATATAGACTAACTGAATGATATTTTTTGCAATAAAAAAGCCTCTGTAAGTCAGAGGCTTTTTTTAATAAAGATTTAGTTATCGTAATTACAACAACTCAACAGCTTTGATACAGAAACTCAGAATTGACGGTACAAACAATAATAAAGCCAGTTGTAATAAAGCATTAAAGCTCAGAATGGATTTGACGTCATAACCGGCTGTGATTTCTTGATCGCTTTCGGATTCATCAAAATACATGGTTTTAATCACGCGCAAATAATAGAACGAACCGATAACTGCAAAAACGACTGCAATCCCTGCTAACACATAGAAACCTTGATCAACAACTGCTTTAATTACATACAGTTTTGAGAAGAAACCAATTAACGGAGGGAAGCCTGCCATTGAAGCAATAATCAGCAACATCATGAATGCGAACCAACCATTGCGTTGATTTAAGCCTTTGAAGTCAGAAATCTTTTCAGCTTCAAAACCTTTGCAGGATAACACAATAATCATTCCAAAACCGGCAACACTCATTATTGCGTAAGTGATAATGTAAAACATAGATGCCGAATATCCTTCGTTTCCACCAAGAAAGCCAAGTAGCATAAATCCAATGTGTGAAATTGTGGAATATGCGAAAAGACGTTTGATATTGTCTTGTTGAAGTGCAAACAAATTACCGATAATAATTGAAAGCATTGCCAATACAGCGACGATGTGCTGCCAGTTGACAAACAAACCGTCCAAACTTTGTCCTAAAATTCTCACCGCAAATGCAAACGCCGCGATTTTCGGAGCTGATGCAATGAATAAAGTTGTTGCTGTTGGAGCACCTTGATAAACATCCGGTACCCACATGTGAAATGGAGCTGCACCTAATTTAAAAGCAACCCCAACCATGATAAACACCAAACCTAAAACAAGTAGCATTGAGCTTTGAGTGTTGGCAATTTGAGTTGAAATAGCATCGAGTTGCAATGAACCAGTCGCACCATAAACCATTGACATCCCGTACAATAACATACCTGATGCAATCGCTCCGAGAACAAAGTATTTGATTGCCGATTCATTGGAAGTCATGTTTTCTCTGTCATAGGCAACTAAGGCATAAGAGGACAAAGCTAATAATTCCAAACCCAAGTAAAGCGTGATGTAATTATTTCCGGAAATCATTATCATGATTCCAAGCATTCCAAACAGAGCCAGAGCGTAAAACTCGCCTTTGAATATTTTTTTATTACGCAAATATTGTTTGGAATAAACGATAACAAATATCATCGTCAGATAAACAGCAATTTTAAGAATATCACCCATGTAATCACGGACAAAATTACCGTTGAATAAGACTAATTTTGAATAGTCATGTGCACCCATGTGGCTCTTTGCCGTAGCAATTGCAGCAAACGCGATACCAACAATGGAAAGCATAACCAACAGTCCGCCTTTCTCATTCGAAAGAAATAAACTTAAAATCAGTACCAAACATGCTGTACCAAGAATAATCAGTTCCGGTAAAACCGGAGTTAATTCAGACCATCCAAACATAGTTAAACCTTAATTATTTTAATTTGTTCGATAAGATTTTCCACAGAAGCTCTCATCACATCTATCAATGGCTCGGGATAAATACCCACAAATAAAACCATAATTACCAGAATTGCTAAAATAAAGCCTTCTCGTTTATTCACATCATTCAATTGAGAAACCGCTTCGCTTTTGACTTCCCCAAAAACAACTCTCTTAACCATCCATAACGAATAAGCAGCGCCAAGAATCAACGTCATAGCAGCCAGAAATGCAAACCAGAAACTCGCTTGGAAACTGCTGAGAATAACCATAAACTCCCCAACAAATCCTGAAGTGCCCGGCAACCCGGCATTACTCATGGCAAAAAATACAAAGAAAGCACCAAAAAACGGCATTGTGTTAATCACACCGCCATAATCTCTTATCATTCTTGTATGCATGCGATCGTACAAAACACCAACGCACAAGAATAAAGCCGCTGAAATGAAACCATGAGAAATCATTTGCATCATCGCTCCTTCCAGAGCCATATTGGTATCTCCGGAATTCATCACCAATACGAATGCAACAAAAATACCCAAAGTCACAAAACCCATGTGTGAAATTGATGAGTAAGCAATGAGTTTCTTCATATCTTTCTGTACCATCGCAATCAATCCAATATAGGCAATTGCAATCAATGAAAGAACAATGACGAATGTCGCTAATTCACGACTGGCATCCGGTAAGATTGGTAATGAGAATCTTAAAAATCCATAACCACCAATTTTCAACATTATTGCTGCCAACACCACTGAACCGGCTGTCGGGGCTTCAACGTGAGCATCCGGCAACCATGTATGAACCGGAAACATTGGAATTTTTACGGCGAAAGCCAAGAAGAATGCGAAGAATATCCAGACTTGTTCTTTCATCGTCAATGGCATTGCCACCATATCGGCAATGGCAAAACTTCCGCCTTTGAAATACAAGTAAATCAAGGCAATCAGCATGAAGACTGAACCGAAGAATGTGTAAATAAAGAATTTGATTGTTGCGTAAACACGATTCGGACCACCCCAAATACCGATAATTAAAAACATCGGAATCAACATAGCTTCAAAGAACACATAAAACAATATTGCATCCTGAGCACAGAAAACACCTATCATCATCGCTTCAAGCATCAAAAATGCCGCCATAAACTGATGGACGTTTTTCTTAATCACTTTCCAAGCCGATAATATCGTCAGAACGGAAATAAATGTCGTCAACACAACCAAAGGCATGGCAATCCCATCAACTCCCAGATGATAGTTGATATTTAACGATGGAATCCATGCAATTTTTTCTTCAAACTGCATGCTCGCTGTCGTTTTATCAAAATGCATCCAAAGCGGTAAACTGATGACAAACGTAACAATAGAAGTAACGATTGCCAATAATCTTGCCAATCCGGCTTTCTGAGAACCTAATGCCAATATTGCAAAGGCTGCAACAATTGGAAGCCAAATGAGTAAACTTAATAAAGACCAATCATTCATAATACATAAGTTCCTATAAAGAAGATGACAGCTACTGCCATGACCAGGGCATAGTGATAAATATATCCTGATTGCATGCCACGAATCGCTTTTGAAATCTTATTCACAAATTTCGCAGAGCCATTGACAACGAGTCCATCTATAAATTTGCTGTCGCTCCATTTCCACAAAGCATTTCCGAGTTTAACAAATCCTCCGGCAATGTATTTCTGGTTGAAATCATCAAAGCCATATTTATTGACTAATAATTTGTGAATTGGAGCAAAAGTTTTCTTGGCATTCTCAGCAATTGAAATTTTCTTTAGATAAATCCAACTCGCCAGAATGAAACCGCCCAATGCTAAAAAGAATGGTAATTGTGTTAAACCATGTAAAGCAAAACTTCCGGCACCATGAAATTCGTATTCACCGATATGCGCCACAACATCATTCGTTGATTTGACGTGAATCGCATCCTTCATAAAATCACCAAATAGCATCGGTTCAATCGTCATCCAGCCAATTACAATTGATGGAATTGCCAATAAAACTAATGGTAAAGTCACAACCCAAGGCGATTCATGCAAATGTTGTTTGGTGTGATTATCCATGCGCTCTTTTCCGTGGAAAGTCAGGTACAACAATCTAAAACTATAGAGAGCTGTTACAAAAACACCAAGCAATACCGCAGCATAAGCTACTGATGAACCCCATCTTTCAGAAAGGTGGGTCGCTTCGATAATAATATCTTTTGAGAAAAATCCTGAGAAACCCGGCAAACCGGTCAAGGCAAAGGTGCCTATCCACATCGTGATAAATGTGATTGGCATATATTTTTTCAAACCGCCCATTTCACTCATATCCTGCTTGTGATGCATTGCGATAATCACCGAACCGGCACCCAAGAACAATAACGCTTTAAAGAACGCATGAGTCATTAAATGGAATATCGCTGCTGAATAAGCTGAGACTCCGAGTGCAACTGTCATATATCCCAACTGTGACAATGTAGAATAAGCAACAACTCGCTTGATATCGTTTTGCACCAAACCAATCAATCCCATAAAGAATGCTGTAAATGCACCCACCAACATTACGAAACTCAAAGCTGTATCTGACATTTCAAAAATTGGTGACATTCTTGAAACCATAAAAATACCGGCTGTAACCATGGTTGCAGCATGAATCAATGCAGAAATTGGTGTCGGACCTTCCATCGAATCAGGCAACCACACATGTAAAGGTGCTTGTGCTGATTTACCCATTGCTCCAATAAACAGACAAATCGCAATGAACGTCAATAACGACCACTCAACTCCAGGGAAAATAGAAATCGTGTTTTCAGAAAAATTCGGAAGCTGATTAAATACTTCAACATAATCCAATGTTCCGAAAAACATCAAAACGGCAGCAATTCCTAATAAAAATCCAAAATCACCAACACGATTGACCAAGAATGCTTTCATGTTTGCAAAAATTGCGGTTTCTTTTTTATACCAAAAACCAATCAACAAATAAGACACCAAACCAACAGCTTCCCAACCAAAGAACAGTTGTAAAAAGTTATTCGACATTACCAGCATCAGCATTGCAAAAGTGAATAAGCTGATATATGCAAAGAATCTTTGATATCCCGGATCATCATGCATATAACCAATTGTATAAATATGCACCATCAGTGATACAAAAGTGACCACAGACATCATCACCGCAGTCAGTGAATCCACCATAAAACCAACATTCAATGTGACTTTACCGCTCACCATCCAGGTATAAACATTTTCGTTAAAAGCCTGATATTCGCCGTTTACCAAGCCCATCAACACCATAATTGACAGAACACACGAGACAGCAACTGCAGCAATTGTTACCAAATGAGAACCAACACGACCGATTTTTCTTCCAAAAAAACCTGCTATGATTGCTCCCAATAAAGGTGATAATGCAATTATCAATAAAGTATTCATTTCCATCATCTTTACCCCTGTAACTCGCTTAAATTATCAGTTTCAAGAGTCTTACGCTGTCTGAATATAACAACCAAAATTGCCAGACCAATCGCTGCTTCAGCAGCGGCAACCGTAAGAATAAAGAACACAAAGACTTGTCCCTGAATATCATTGAGATAAGTTGAAAACGCAATGAAGTTAATATTCACCGATAACAACATCAGCTCAATCGACATGAGTAAAATCAAGATATTGCGACGATTGATAAAGATACCGGCAATACTAATGACAAATAAAATTCCGGCAACAACCAAATAGTGAGCTAGACTCATTGTTCTCCTCCTATTTCGTTCCCTTTTTCCGCTTTCATTTTTACAATTCTCATTCTGTTTTTATCAGCTTTCACATGAACCTGAGACTCAGGATCAACGTGTTTGTAATCTTTTCTCTTTCTCAGAGTCAGTAAAATAGCTGCAACAATCGCAACTAATAGAATCACCGATGCCAATTCAAACGGCAATACATATTGAATATAAATACTTTCCGCAACTTCTCTGACGTTGCTATAACCCTGCTCATGTCTGATTAAGTCATCTTGTGGCAATGAATCATGCAATTTGCTACCAAACAACATGACCATTTCCAAAGCCATCAGTAAAGCAACAAAAAGACCTGTTTTGGTATAAAGACTCATTCCTGATTTTGGTTTGACTTTGATATCCAGCATCATCACCACAAACAGGAATAACACCATAACCGCTCCGACGTAAACCAGAACTAGAGTTAATGCGAGGAATTCAGCTTCAAGCAACATCCACAATGCCGCAGCACTAAAAAAGGACAATATCAAAAACAAAGCCGAATAAACTGAATTACGCATTGTGACAACTAACAATGCGGCTCCCAGTAAAACCCCGGAGAACACATAAAACAACATCACTTGATAAAATTCAGCTGATAACAAATACTCTAACATTATCTATACTCCGCATCATTTTCACGACATTCAGCGATTTCCTTTTCACGCATATCACCAATAGCCAGTAATTGTTGTTTATCCAATACGTTTTTGCCTTCACTTTCAAAGTGAAATTCATGGATATCTGTCAAAACAATCGAATCAACAGGACAGGATTCCTCACAAAAACCACAATAAATACACTTGAATAAATCAATTTCATATTTTGTTGTTCTGCGACTGCCATCTTCTCTTTGCTCGGAGTCAATAGTAATTGCCAAAGCCGGACAAACGGCTTCGCACAATTTACAAGCAATACAACGCTCTTCACCATTGGGATAACGTCTTAATGCATGCAGACCTCTGAATCTGTCAGATTTAGGAGTTTTTTCTTCAGGATAACGTATGGTAAATTTACGTTTGAAGAAGTATTTCCCCGTTACGGACATGCCTTTGAGAAGTTCCCAAAGAGCTAAACTTTTGAAATATCTAAATATTTTCATATTAACTAAACCAAGGTCCGATGTTATAAACTTTCAGCACTGCAACAACCATAATCCAGACGATTGTTATCGGAATAAACACTTTCCAGCCCAGACGCATAATCTGGTCGTAACGATAACGAGGGAAAGTCGCACGGAACCATAAATACAACAACATAAAAATTGAAGTTTTAGCCAGGAACCAGATAATACTTGGCTGACCCCACCATGATTCCGACGGGAATAATGGCAACCAGCCACCCATGAACATGACTGTCGATAACACCGAAATCATAATCATGTTGGCGTATTCACCAAGGAAAAATAGTGCAAATGCCGAACCGGAGTATTCCACGTGGAAACCGGCAACAATTTCTGATTCCCCTTCTGCCACATCAAATGGTGCACGGTTTGTTTCAGCTACACCTGAAATAAAATATATAATCCATAATGGAAATAATGGAATAAAGAACCAGTTCAGAATCCCACCTTGCTGTGCATTGACGATTTCTGACAAATTCAATGAACCGGCAGCAATCAAAACACCAACTAAAGCAAATCCCATAGCAATTTCATAAGATACAATTTGTGCCGCTGAACGCATCGCACCCAATAACGCATATTTGGAATTGGAAGCCCAACCGGCAATAATCACACCATAAACACCCAGAGACGTCATTGCCAGAATATAAACCAGACCGGCATTGATATTCGCTAACACCAACCCATCGCTGAACGGAACAACCGCCCAGGCTGCAAAAGCCGTTGCCAGAGTGATAATTGGTGCTAACAGGAATAAAAACTTATTGGCATTCGCCGGAAAGATAATCTCTTTTATCAATAGTTTGACTACATCAGCAAATGGCTGTGCCAATCCCCATAGTTTGTAACCTAAAATTCCCACACGATTCGGACCCATACGACCTTGCATGAAACCAATCACACGGCGTTCTGCATAAGTGTAGTAAGCAACTGTTAAAATTAAAGGCAATACAATTGCGACAATTTTCAACAGAGTCCAGATGACTAACCAAATTTGTTCCATCATATCGCTTCTCCCACAGTAATTGTGACTTGCAGTTGATCAGCATTCAGGTTCAGCGTCGTTGAATTATGCACAAAAACATGAGCTGAACCATCAGGAACACTATCATCAATATTCGCAAACAAATGACAAACATTCTCGCCTTGATTCAAAATCACACTCATGGCATTTTCAATACCGTATTTCTTCGCTTCTGATGGATTAACAGACAAGCATCCCGAGCTTGCGTGAATAGTTTCTTGCAATGGCTGACTACGTCTGGTAAGCATATCCACATCATAAATTGCTGTATCTGCATGCAAGACCAAATCTGAAGATTGAATTTCATGAACTTTACAGTCTGTTTTCACATGAGCTTTGTGAACTTTTAATTTGCTCACTTGCTCAGTAATCTGATTGATAGTTTCGTAATCAAATCCATCAACTTTTAACAAATTACCCAGAACTCTTAAAACTCTCCAACCTGGTTTGCTTTCACCTTTAAGTTTGGCAGCAGGAGTGGAAGTCTGGTTTTGCATAAAGTTATTGAAGTAAGAACCTGCCACTTCAGATGCTAAACCAATCGGTAGAATCACATCTGCAATTTCTTTCACGTCTGCACTTGCAAAACTGCTCATCACAACAACTGATTGAGCTTCTTGTAATGCTTTACGAGCTTTTGCTGAATTTGCAAAATCTTCAAGTTCTGCTTGATACAATAAAACAGATTCCGGTTGGCTGTTTAATATTTGATTAACGTTATGCTGAGCTGACATCTCACAAATTTCTGCACCAACAGCATTTGCTCCACTCGCCATTTCATAAACTTTTCCGGAAGTTTCATGAGCCAACCATGAAACCAAAGTTTTAATCAATTCGGCTTGTGGATGTGAATTTGAAACCTGACCAATGATAAACAGACAGTTATTATCGTTATTGATCAAAGTCTTAGCTAAATTATTTAAGTTTTCATCAGTTCTTTGAGCTTTAATCCATTGACCCAAATCACCATCCAATTTTGCTTTGCTCAAATCAGCCACACAATGTGCTAATGAGCCCAAGGCTTTTACCCAATCGACTTGATTCGCTGTTACAGAGTGCCAGATATCAAAATTGTATGAGTAATCTTTAGGATTAAATACCGAAACTTTGCTGCCTTTCTTCAACCAAGCTTGTCTGATTCTGTGATTCAAAATCGGTTGTTCATGTCCAATATTGGAACCGGCAATCACAATTTGATTAAAATCAGCAATTTCAGAGAGAGATACATCCACTCTCGGCAAACGATGTTGCCCTGAGAAGTCGGTTTGTCCTAAACGATAATCAATATTTTTACAACCTAACGATTTGAACAGTTTGTGTAACAAAAAGTACTCTTCATTGGTTGATTGCGAACCTGCTAATACTGCTGTTTTAGTTGCATCCGCACTTTGAAGTTTACGAACCGCAAAATCCATGGCTTCATCCCATTGAACCTCTTTCCATTCACCTTTTTGTTTAATCATTGGTGATGTTACACGATCTTCAGCTTTGGACGCCAAAACACCAAAACGGTCACGATCGGAAATCCATGCTTCATTCAGTTCGTCATTATCACGAGGAACTGTCCGCAAAATTTCACCGTGACGAGTGTGGTAAAACAAATTAGAACCAATCGCATCATGCATTGAAACGCCCGCAGCCGACATCAATTCCCAGGCACGGGCTTTGAAACGGAATGGCTTGTTGGTTAATGCTCCAACCGGACATAAATCAATAATATTTCCTGACATTACCGAATCAATCGAACGTCCGATAGCGGTACCAATTTGTGTACGATCACCACGACCAATTCCACCGAGTTCATCCGAACCGGATATTTCATTCAAGAATCTCACACAGCGAGTACATGTGATACAACGTGTCATATCGGTTGAAACCAAAGAACCGATATCTTCATCAACAGCCACTCGTTTTGAGTCCACATAACGTGAAACACCACGTCCGTAGCCCATGGAAACATCCTGTAGCTCACACTCACCACCCTGATCGCAAATCGGACAATCCAACGGGTGATTGATGAGCAAAAATTCCATAACATTTCTTTGTGCGTCTATGGCTCGTTTCGACTTGGTATAAACCTTCATATCAGGCATAACCGGTGTCGCACAGGCTGGAAGAGGCTTAGGAACCTTTTCCACATCAACCATGCACATTCTGCAATTGGCAGCGACTGATAATTTCTTGTGATAACAGAATCGAGGAATTCGTATGCCGTTTTTATCTGCGGCTTCAATCACCATTGAACCTTTCGGTACAATCATTTCCACATCATCAATTTCGATGCGAACCATGTTTTCAGGAATTGTTTTAGTCTCAGTAGTCATTATGCAACTCCCTCCACCATGGATTTTTTATGTTCAACATAATATTCAAATTCATCCCAAAACTTAGCCAGTAAACCTTGCACCGGCCAAGCTGCGGCTTCACCAAATGCACAAATTGTGTGTCCTTCAATTTGTCCGGCAACAGTTCTCAGCATCTCAATATCATTTTGAGTGCCTTTACCATCAATAATGCGGGTAAGAACCCGATACATCCAACCGGTACCCTCACGACATGGCGTGCATTGTCCGCAAGATTCCATGTAATAGAAACGAGACAATCTTTGGCAAACTTTAACCATACAAGTGGTGTCATCCATCACAATAACTGCACCTGAACCCAAACCTGATCCTGCTTGACCAATCGAATCATAGTCCATCGTCAAGCCCATCATGGTATCAGCCGGTAATACTTTCATGGATGAACCACCGGGAATGACTGCTTTTAATTTGCGTCCCGGACGCATTCCGCCAGCCATTTCCAGTAAATCTTTAAACGGTGTTCCGAGTGGTATTTCATAGTTCCCCGGTTTAGCAACATGTCCTGATACCGAAAAACACTTCACACCGCCATTATTTGGCTTACCCAACTCTAAAAACCATTGGGCTCCCTGAGTCATAATTGACGGAACCGAAGCAAATGATTCGGTATTGTTAATTGTTGTTGGTTTGCCATATATTCCAAAATTGGCAGGAAAAGGAGGTTTAAAACGGGGCTGTCCTTTTTTACCTTCCAAAGATTCCATCAATGCGGTTTCTTCTCCGCAGATATACGCTCCGGCACCGATAACTGCATAGCAGTCAAAATCAACGCCGGAGTCCTGAATATTTCGTCCTAATAAACCGGCTTTATATGCATCCTTCAGTGCTTGTTCAAAGGCTTCAAATGGTTCGTGGTGAAACTCACCACGCAAATAATTGTATCCAACAGTAGCACCCATGGCATAACCGCCAATTGCCATTCCTTCAATCACCGCATGGGGGTTATATCTGAGAATATCACGGTCATGACAAGTTCCTGGTTCGGATTCATCCGAGTTACACAGAACATACTTTTGACCCGGTGCTTTGTTTGGCATGAAACTCCATTTCAACCCGGTCGGGAATCCGGCACCGCCACGTCCTCTGAGTGCTGATGCTTTGACTGTATTGATAATATCGTTCTGTTCGGTTTTTTCCGCCAGAATCTTTTTCCACGCCTGATAACCACCTTTTTTCAGATAGTTTTCCAGGCTTGGATCTTTATCAGGATTTAAACTGACATTTACTGTTGAAACAGACATTATTTACTATCCTCCAGTTTCGCAAGTATTTCATCAATTTTTTCTTTTGTGAGGTTTTCGTGATAATGACCATCAACCAAAAGAACCGGAGCTCCGACACAAGCAGCCACACATTCTTCTTCTTTGACCAGAGTGATTCTGCCATCACTTGTTGTCTCACCCAGCTTAATTCCAAGTTTGCTTTCAGCATAATCAACAATTTCTTCTGCACCATTGAGCATGCAAGAAATGTTAGTACAAATTGAAATCTTGTGTTTTCCGCAAGGTTCAGTAAAAAACATACTGTAAAATGATGCAGCTTCATAAGCCCAAATTGCAGGAATTTCCAGGTACTGAGCCACCGCTTGCATGATTTCTTTACTCAACCAACCGCCATTTTGCTCTTGTGCGGCATGCAATGAACCAATAATCGCCGAGCGTCTTTGATCATTCGGATATTTACTAAGCCAGTAATCAATTGTTTCTTTGGTTTTCTGAGTCAATAACTCTTCAGCCAGAGTTTTATCATTATTTTGTGGATTTACTTGATACATTATCTATCAATCTCCCCGAATACAATATCCATAGTACCGATAACGGCAACAACGTCAGCCAGCATGTGACCTTTGACCATTTCATTCATAGCTGAAAGGTGTGCAAATCCCGGTGCTCTGACCTTCATTCTGAATGGTTTATTGGAGTCATCAGCAACCAGATAAACACCAAACTCACCTTTTGGAGCTTCGACAGCCGAATAAACCTCTCCTTTAGGAACGGTGTAACCTTCGGTAAATAATTTAAAGTGATGAATCAATGATTCCATATCATTTTTCATCTCATCACGTTTTGGTGGTGCGACCTTGTGATTACCAAGCATCACAGGACCCGGATTTTCTCTCAACCATTTAACGCATTGTTTGATTATTTTGTTGGATTGAAGCATCTCTTCGACACGAATCAAATAACGATCGTAGCAATCGCCATTAACACCGACAGGAATGTCGAAATCAACTTTGTCATACGCTGCATAAGTTTGCTTTTTACGCAAATCCCATTCAATTCCTGAACCACGTAATAATGGACCAGTGAAACCCAGTTGTAAAGCTCTTTCAGGGCTGACTACACCGATACCGACTGTTCTTTGCTTCCAGATTCGGTTATCTGTCAACAAAGTTTGGTACTCTGCTACTTTCTCAGGAAAATAATTGGTGAAATGATCCAGAAAATCCAACATTGAACCTTCACGCCAGGCATTAGCTTCTTTTAAATTTTTGCCTTTAGTCCATTTACTTTCTTTATGTTTAGGCATGTAATCCGGCAAATCACGATAAACTCCGCCCGGACGATAATAAGCCGCGTGCATTCTCGCTCCGGAAACCGCTTCATAACAATCCATTAGGTATTCGCGTTCGCGGAATGCGTATAAGAATAATGTCATTGCACCCAAATCCAGACCATGCGTACCAATCCACATCAAATGGTTAAGAATTCGAGTAATTTCATCAAACATGGTGCGGATATACTGAGCTCGGATTGGTGCTTCGATGTTCAATAATTTCTCAATCGCACGAACATAACCATGTTCATTACACATCATTGAAACATAATCCAGTCTGTCCATGTATCCAATGCTATGGTTGAATGGCTTGGTTTCTGCCAGTTTTTCTGTTCCCCTATGCAGCAAACCTATGTGTGGATCAGCGTGTTCAATCACCTCACCGTCCATTTCCAGAATCAACCTCAAAACTCCGTGTGCTGCCGGATGTTGAGGGCCGAAGTTAACGGTATAGTTCTTAATTTCTGACATTAACTTTCTTCCTCCAATTGTTCCTGATTATCGGCATATCTGGCATCTTTTCTGACTGTTTTTGGAATTGTGACACGAGGTTCGATAGAAACCGGTTGATAAACCACTCTTCCCTGCTCTTCATCGTATTTAACTTCAACATTTCCAACCAAGGGAAAATCTTTTCTGAAAGGGTGACCAACAAAACCATAGTCAGTCAAAATTCGTCTTAAATCAGGGTGGCCAACAAAGATAATTCCATACAAATCAAAGGCTTCTCTTTCAAACCAATCAGCTGACGACCATATCTTTATTAATGAAGGAACAGCTAAAACACCAGAGTCAGGAGCAAAACATTTCAACCTCAATCGAACATTATGTTGAATTGAAAGTAAGTTCACCACAACAGCAAAACGCTTTTCCATTAGCTCCGTTTTTCTTTCTTCCCAGGAGAATCTTCCCGGTCCTTTATTGGAAATTCCGCGACTGAAGCCAGTACTAGTCACATTCTCAGTTTGCCATTCAGACTCACCAAACCCCAGATAATCCACTCCGCACAAATCAATCAGTTGCTCGAAGGAAAATTGGGCATCATCACGCAGTTGCTGACAAACATTTTGCCAATTTTCAGGAGCAACTTCGCAATTTAACTCTCCATGTTGGCTTTTGACAGATATAATCTGATCCCCAAAGTGAGAAATCAGCTTATTCTCCAGACTAACATTGTTATTCATAATCTTTATCTTGCGATTGTATTAGTTCTTTTAATTTTTTTCTGAAGCTGCAATAAACCGTAAATCAATGCTTCAGCAGTTGGAGGACATCCCGGAACGTAGACATCAACAGGCACAACGCGATCGCAACCTCTGACAACCGAGTAAGAATAGTGATAATAACCACCGCCATTAGCACAGGAACCCATAGAAACAACATATTTCGGATTCGCCATCTGGTCGTAAACTTTTCTCAGTGCCGGAGCCATTTTATTAACCAGAGTACCTGCAACTATCATAACGTCCGACTGACGAGGTGAAGGTCTGAAAATAATTCCGAATCGGTCCAAATCATATCGTGCCGCACCGGCTTGCATCATTTCAACAGCACAACAAGCCAAACCAAAGGTCATAGGCCACATCGAGCCTGTTCTAGCCCAGCCGATCACATCATCCAGTCTTGCAGTGAAAAATCCTTTGTTGTCAAAACCTTGCTCAGTATAAGGATGCGTGATGTTATCGACGATTCCCAATTCCAGTTTTGAAAAATCTTCAGAAGTGTTTTTTGTTACTCCCATTCCAATGCTCCTTTCTTCCATTCATAGATGAAACCGACAACAAGTATAAAGAGGAATATAAACATGGAAACCAGTCCGAATACACCAATTTTATCCAGCACCACAGCCCAAGGAAAAAGAAAGGCTATTTCCAAATCAAATATAATAAAAAGAATTGCGACCAGATAAAAACGAATATCGAATTTCATGTGAGCATCATCGAAAGCCTCAAAACCACACTCATAAGCGGATTCTTTCTCTTTATCTTTAGTTCTTGGACCAAGAATATAGCCTATTGAAAGCAAAACAATTGCCAATCCAACAGCCACACCCAGAAACATTAATACCGGGAAATATTCAGCCAGCATATTTTAACCCCTTTGTTGTGATGCATATTTTTATGCATTTTGAATTAACGAGATTTAAATCTCAAAAAACCTGTTTTTTGCTCTTGTTTTATAATTATTGTATGAGCAAGTTATTGTTACTGGTGCCGACGGCCGGAGTCGAACCGGCACAGCCTTAGGCCACTACCCCCTCAAGATAGCGTGTCTACCAATTCCACCACGTCGGCAATGTAACATATTTTACCTTTCAAACACTTGACCTGCATCAATAAACAAGTCATTGATTCGCAATTATCCTTCGCCACCAGTTGAAGCTTCTGCCGAATCTTCACCTGTGCCTTCTGATTCTTCCGAAGCTGTATCATCAGATACAGCCGGAACATCTGTTTCATCTGAATTAACTGATTCATTGACATCCATAGCAGGAACATCACTTTCCTGACTTCCACCAACAGGTGTAATTTGCGGAACATCTGAATCAGAAGTATTCAATGTGCCAACCACACCTAAATCAATTTCGCCGGCATCCTGCACAGCAAAGTCTTTACTCGCCTGCACAGCCATAAATAAACTGATTGCAAAAAACAAGAACGCTAATGTCATTGTACTTTTCGTTAAGAAATTACCGGAACCTTTCGCTCCGAATACAGTAGCAGATGCTCCTGATCCAAAAGCCGAACCGGCTGTAGCCCCTGCTCCTTTTTGCACCAAAATAAATGCAATCATTGCCACAACGACCAAAACAAACAAAATTAATAATAGATTAACTGTCATTTTTTTAACTCTCTGTTTGAAAAAAGCATTCTATTTCCTCGATACTTTTTCCGCTTGTTTACATATAGCAAGAAAATCGTCTGCGGTTAATGAAGCTCCTCCAATTAAACCACCATCAATATCCTGCATCGAAAATAATTCTTCAGCATTACTGCCTTTCACACTTCCGCCATATAAAATTGGCACAAGATTTGCAATTGTTTCATTTTTCTCGCTCAGAAGACCTCGAATAAACTCGTGAACTTCCTGTGCTTGTTGAGAAGTTGCTGTTTTGCCCGTTCCAATTGCCCAAACCGGCTCATAAGCAATTATTGCGTGCTCAAAAGCACCAATACCGACTTCTTCAATAACAGCATTAATCTGTTCAGCAACGACAGACTCAGTAACACCGGCTTCTCTTTGTTCCAATGTTTCGCCACAACATAAAACCGGAATTAAACCCGACCGTATGGCAGCAGCAAATTTCTTCGCAACGTCCTCGTTGCTTTCATGGTAATACTCACGTCTTTCAGAATGTCCGGCTAACACTAAATCACAACCCAATTCCTTAATCATCGTTGCCGAAACTTCACCGGTATACGCTCCATTTTCGTACTCACTGACAGTCTGCGCACCTACAGATAAACTTCCACTTGCAACCGCGACAGCCTGAGCTAAATAAGGAAATGGAGGAAAAACAGCGACATCAAAACCTTTATCAACCGACAATTCTTTTGCAACTTGCGAAATCAAATCATTAGTCATAGCTACAGAACCGTTTAATTTCCAGTTTCCTGCAACCATTAACTTCCTACTCATTCGACATTACCATAAAAATTAGCGTGCGGATTATAATACAATATTGTAAGCACTTGAACCAAAATTTATTTCAAAGTGTAATTTAGCTCATTTTCAATCCGATTGAGGATTGTTTTCAAAAATTATGCTCTTTAAAACCCAATTATAGCAAACACGTTGTTATCTGATTATAATGGCGATTGACCGCAAATGGTCGTAATCACGTTTAATGAAATTCATAATAATACAGGTAAAAAATGGGCAAGCCCAATATTTTAGTTGACAGTTTTAATCTTGGACTCAAACACGGTTCCGGAATCAAAACATACGGTGCAACTCTTCTGGATGCGTATAAAAAACTTAATTTTGACGTAGGTATTTTTGCTGACAACAAATTTGTTCAAGGGAAGAATCCCATCCTTGATGAGGTCATGTTCTTCGACCAGCAATTCCAATTACCCAAACAAAGATTTAACTCCAAATACTGGGAAGTATTGCGTGACTCCATACAATTAATTAAAAGCAAACCGGTATCCTCTTTCCCTGTGAATGTGACCAGCCCTGATATCAACAATTATTTATCGAGAGCAGCAGCAGAAAATAAATACAGCTATATTTGCAATGCTCATGATACATTTCATTCAGCAAATCGTTTTTTCTATGTTTTTAAAAAACCGGTAAAATTTAAACTGGCAAAAAAACCGGATATATGGCACATGACCACTCCTTTGCCAATTAGTGTTAAAGGAACCAAGACCGTAATTACTGTTCATGATTTGATTCCGTTAAAAGTTCCTTTTACAACTTTGGACATAAAAAACAACTTCTATTATTTGTTCAAATGGGCCTGTAAATCGGCTGATTTAATTTTATCCGTTTCTGAACAGACTAAAAAAGACATTATTGACATTTATAAAATCCCTGAAGAAAAGATTAAAACAACCTGGCAATCTGTTAAAAAAATCAAATCTTATACTGATGGAGATTTGGAATTTGATGAAAAATACCTGAAAAGCAACAAAATCAAAAAAGAAAAGTATGTCCTTTTCGTTGGAAATATTGAACCTAAAAAGAATATAAAGTCGCTTATTACTGCCATGTCATTCGTCAACCCAAATATCAAGCTGGTCATTGTCGGAAAAAAAGCATGGCTCTGGGAAGAACAATTGAAAAATGTCAAAAAATACCTCGATGATGAACGAGTCGTATTTATGGATTTTATCGACGATGACGAATTATCAGTGCTTTATCGCAATGCCAGTTGTTTAGTTTTTCCATCTCTGTACGAGGGCTTTGGGCTACCTGTTCTTGAAGCAATGCAACATAATTGCCCTGTTATTTGCTCCGGAATTACATCTTTACCTGAAGTTGCAGGTGATGCCGCACTTTATATAGATCCTTACGACTACAAAGATATCAGAAATAAAATATCGGCAATATTACATCATCCCGAACTACGACAAGATATGATTGAGAAAGGCAAGAAAAGAGTTGAGTTTTTCAGCCCTGATAATTATGCCCGAAGACTTGAAAGCGCATACAGTTCTTTGATTTAATGTTCGGATTTCTTAGAAACATTTTTAAACTCAAAAAATCTGGACATTATTTTATCCATATTCCTAAAACTGCCGGTACCAGTTTTATAAACATTCTGGATAATTGTCATGAGTTTGATTCAATCTTTCCATGCCAACTCTGGAGAGAAATCAACCAGGAAATCATCGACAATAAAGATCATTACAATTTGATTCGTGGGCATTTTGGGGGCAATTCTTATCGGTTTTTATCTTCAAGAAACCCACACTTGTTAACCATACTCAGGCATCCGCATAGCCTTACAGTTTCGACTTATCACTTTATAAAAAGAGAAAAAAACACCGCTGTTCATGATTTGGTAACCAACTCACAAATGTCGCTGAAAGAGTTTCTGCAACACCCACAAACATCGGTTAAAATCAATAACCGAATGGTGAGGCACCTATCCTTTGATTTGAAAGACGACCCTGAGGCTCAAGAGTTGTTTCTATCCGAAGAAAGCATCAAAGTTATCAATCAATGGCTTGAGCCCGGTAAAAAGATTGATAATGAAGCTCGTTTGCAAAGAGCGATGAACCTACTTAACAAATGCTCATGGTTTGGAATTCAGGAACAGTTTGACAAGTCCATGCAATTGTTTGCATATACTTTCAACTTACCGCCAACCGGTGACTCCCCCAATCTCAATGCTTTTAACCCGAAACAGTCCATTGACGATGAGTGCATAAACATTATCAATGAAGAAAATGAGTTTGACTTGAAACTTTACAACTATGCTCTCCAAAGGTTTGAAGATAAATATGCACAAATGTATAAAAAGTTAAAAAGCGAATTTCATACCGAATCATCGGAAGATATCAACCATCTGATTGACTTGAACTATAGAAAACATCACAAAACCGAAATTCTTGAAAGTGTAGATTATGATTTTTCGATGAAACTCTTGGGAGGAGGATGGCATCGCAGGGAAATTACTCTGCCTGAAAATGACTTTTTTCGTTGGACACAAAGATCTGATTCATTTATTGATTTTTGGTTGAGACCCGGCAATTATGAATTAAGCATTCGTATCATCAATAGTATTAGCAAAGAACATCTTGAAAACCTCGTCGTTTCAGCGAATGAATGCTCGCTCAATTATCAATTTGATACCTCAACCGGAGTCGTAAGAGTTTTAAGTGCGCAAATAAATAAAGAAATGTTCTGTGATAATCTTTTAAGAATTCGCTTTAAACAACCGGAAACTAAAAGACATTCTGAAATTTTTGGTAGTAACGACAATAGACACTTGGGTATTGCAGTTCATTGGATTAAACTAGTCCCATGCCAATGAAAAAACATAAAATTATATTTATTAGTGGGAGATTTCGTTCCGGGACAACTATGCTTTGGAATATTTTCAATAACCTTCCTCAATATATGGCTTGGTACGAACCACTCCACACCAATTTAATTAGCCAGATTGAATACGTCAAACCTAAAGAAGATCACATTGGTGTCTATGATTACTGGAAAAATTATCGTCATTTAGAAAACCTGAAAAAATATCATAGTCACAAGTTTGGACAAGACAGGTTGTTTATGGAGAAGCATGAAAACTGGACTGAACTTGAGGAGTACATCAGCTACTTAATTAAAAATTCAGAAGATAAAATTCCTGTATTACAATTCAATCGAATGGATTTGCGGTTATCATGGCTTAAAAACAATTTTCCAAATAGTATTATCATTAACATTCAAAGACACCCCTATCCTCAATGGATTTCATGCAGGAAGCACATAAAAAATGAGATTTTGAAGAACAAAGAAAGCTACGAAGATGCTTACGACTTGATGCAATGGGCTGTTGACTTATCCGAAAAATTTCCTATGCTGCAAAAATCCGGTTCTCGTAATGGTTATTTTCGCCATTATTTTATTTGGAAACTTTCACAATCAGTCGCTGATAGTCATGCTGACCTAAAACTCAAACTTGAAGAGGATTTTTTTGACAGCCACAACGGGATCGAGAAATTATCAAGTCTACTCAACTGGGAATCAGAGGACATTCAAATTGCCGAAAAATTAATTCATAAACCAGAGTCTGTACAAACAAAAACCGAGATTCCGGATAGTTTTATCGAGATTGAGAATAAAGTTGATAAAATGTTTAATAAACTGGGTTTAAGCAAGCAATTTCCATCGAGCAATCTCGAGTCTATTAAACAGGATTTCTCCAAAGAATGGTCTGAATATTCTTTTGATAGCTCTATTTGTAAAAATGAGTTGCTTGATGCGATTAAATCAATGAATGACCGACTGACTGAAATCCAAAGTAATCGTTAATAATTAGAGAAAAAGCTAAATAATTTCTTTTATTATTTTCTTTGCTACCAACCAGTCTCGATTGACAGTAGCAACACTGACATTCAACACTTCACTGATTTCCGGCTCACTAAAACCTAAAAAATACTTCAATTGAAAAACATCAGCCATTCTGGAATTCTTTTTTTCTATTGCTTTTAATATTTTATCTAATAACAACATCCATTCAGCTTCTGATTCAATGTTTAATGAAGAGTCATCAAAGGTCACCAATTGAGCATTTCTTTTTTGTGTGAGTTTTTGAGTGGCCGAATTGATAAGAATTTGTCTCATGGCTTTTGCAGCGATACAAAAAAAGTGCTTTCTGCTTTCAGCCTGAATTCCCCACTTATGAAGTCTCAACCATGCTTCATCAACTACCGAAGTCGTGTTTAAAGTTGAGGAAGAATTGAATTGCTTATGACGCAAGCCGGATGCAATCAATTTAAGATCCTCATATACCAATGCTATCAAGCTATTCAATGCTTCCTGATTTCCGGATGAAGCTTGAGAAATCAATAATGTGACCTCTTGTGGACTGTTATGAGTGAAACCGCTAAACATTTTTTGACGTTATTTTTCAAATTGACACTCGGGAAAGCGATTCATAGTGTCAATTCCAAGTTTGGTGTAAGAATCAATAATATCATCAATTATATACCAATGCAGTTTTTCAAGATAATCAAACCCACAGATTCGATTGACAAAAGCAAAGTATTCATCAAGCAAATACTCGTATTCCTGCTGATTCTCAACCAACGTCTCAATTTTTTCATAATGAAATTGCATGGTATTATTATAAACTGCAAATTTTGCTTGTGTAATATCAAGCACTTCTTGATTCGTTTCAATGGCTTTATCCAGAAAGGAAATACTTTCACCAGGCTTACCTTGCAAATTCCTTAATAATGCTTTGTTGTAATACATCTCCGCAATATTTCCGATGCTTGCAATCTTTCCACCCAAGTCCTGCATTTTGGTAAAACTATCTATCGCCTGATCATAATGAAAGTCTGCTTTATCATAATTCTGAATTTGTTCTTCGTAATAAATTCCCAATGAACGATGAACCTCCGCATGTTGTTTTCTTGAATTTAACGATAACGGGTTCTGTTTCAAAGAGAAGTCGATATTTTTTAGAGCTTGCAGAAATATAAGCTCAGGAATTTTTTTTTCGTGATTTATGCCTGAATCAAAAGTATTTAAAACTGGTTCCAATAATTCAAAATCTTTACTATCAAAATTATTGGCATTAACTGCTAAACTGAATAGTGGCGAAACAGAAGTCGCAAGCAATTCAGCATCATCAGGAAAAATATTTAATCCATGTATTACTGTAAAATATGACTCTGTATCCATTTGCATAAAAGGCTCTTTATTTAGTTTGAGATAATGCGACATATCTGCATAAATTCGTCCTAAATTGATATAGGTCTCTTTAGAATTCGGCGCCATATACAATGCATCTTCACAAACTTGAATTGCTTTTTTAAAACTTTGATCAATCTCATTAGTTAGTTTATTTAACCCCATACGAACTTCCGTTGACATGTTTTCACAATAATGAACATAGTTCTCCGGGTCTGAATCACCGATTTCTAAAGCCTGTTGTAATCTTAAATCACTAATTTCTTTGTATTGAACCACATTTTCATATCCTGAAGTCTCTCCTGTTTGGTTATACTTGGCATTATAAATTGTTGCAGCAAAAGACATTGCTTCATAGTGCCAGGGATTTACCTCTATTTCTTTTTCAATTGCTATAATCGCTTCATCATATTTACTCTCAATATACGCCAGTTTTGCGGACAAGTAATTTGAAATTGAAGATGCGCTTTGGGATTCTTTTAAATATTGAATCGCCTGATTGTAATAAACTTCCCTTTTCTCATTCAAAAACTGTTCCTTTCTTTGAGGATTATCTATTGAGTTGGATTCCTCAAGAGCTTTTTGCCAAAAGTGGGCATAAGTCACTCCTAAAGCCGCTGATAAATCATTGGATTTCCATCCTTTGGCTTCTGCATCATTTAGTAGCTCAAAAGCCTTTTCATAATTCTTCATTGACAAGTATGCCGAACCTAGTGCAAAACTACTTAATCCGGTAACACTACTATTATCCGCTACAATTTCTTTATTTAACTCATTGATTTCATTATTTAATTGCTGATATTCATTTTGAACACGGTGCTTTGGCATCATGTGTGTTCGCCGAACTTTGGCTTTAATTTCCTGAGCTTTAGAAAGATGTTTTTCTGCCGCTTGTATTTTTTTTAAAGATTGATAGGTCTGATAAACTCCAAAACTAATGCTTGCAATTAAAGCAAAGACAGCCAAAAAAACCAAACTGCTGATAACAGGATATTTGATGATTTTTTTTCGCAGGCGCAATAAAGCAGTCACTTTTCTGGCACTAACAACATCTCCGTTTAACCACGCACTCAAATCATCGGCTAATTTTTTCACTGATGAATAACGATTCTCTACTTTCTTCTCCAAACACTTGTAGATGATAGATTGTAATTCAGGAGAAATGCTGCGATTTAAAGTAGCGGGTTCAGCGTGAATGGTTTTATAGCTGATTTCTGAAATACTATCGGCCTCAAATGGCATGTGATTTTGAACCAGCTTATAAAGCAATACGCCTAAAGAAAAGACATCGCTCCTGCGATCAATATCATGTGTTAAACCCTTTGCTTGTTCCGGAGATAAGTATCCAGGCGTTCCAACCACAACTCCGGTCATTGTTAATGACATATTTTCTTCAGCAGAAGCAATACCAAAATCAAGCAACTTGACATTTCTTTCTTCATCGACCAGCAAATTACTGGGCTTGATATCACGATGAATCACCCCTTTGGAATGGGCATAGTTCAACGCTTCGCAGACTTGCCTGAATAAAATCACTCTTTGTTCAATGCCCAGATTATTCTGCTCTGCATAAGAGATCAAATCCTTGCCATTAACATGTTCCATTACAAACCACGGCAGTCCTATTTCTGTGACACCAGCATCATATAATTTTGCAATATTGGGATGATTTAAGTCGCTGAGTATCTGCCTTTCCTGCTGAAATCTTTGTTTTAAAGAAGAATTGGCTAAACCTTGAGGAATCACTTTCAATGCAGCTTGTGCATGTATCAGACCATCACTGCGTTCAACCAGATAGACATCTGGTCATCCCTCCTTTGCCAATGTGTTTGATAACTTTCCAAACACCAAGAACATCTCCGTCTTGTAAATCCGATTCATCTGTAATATCAGATAATAAGTCTGAATACCCGGGGATTTCTTCATTATCATCCGGGACATCAAGCTCATCAGATTGCTCTGAAATCTCAAGTAATTTCAGAACACGATCCTCAATATCTTTATCAGTCGTCACACGCCACCATTGGCATATCATAAAACAAAAATACTATAACAAACATTTACTAACTTCAATATTCAAGAAAATTATTCCGAAATATCCGCAAATACATATTTAAACAAACGCTAAACAAGGTAAAATACGCACCGAAAAAAATTTATGAATTTTGGGGAAAATAACAATGAAACAAAAGTTAAATCCACTTGATCTTTTTGATGTTCGCTCTGAATTAAGCGAAGATGAAATCATGGTTCAGGACAGCGTCGGTCGCTGGGTTGATGAAAGGGTTTTGCCAATAATTGGTGACGCTTTTGACAAACACGAATTTCCAATGGATTTAATTCCTGAAATGGCGGACTTAGGGCTTTTCGGCAGTACTATTGATGGATACGATTGTGCCGGACTGAGTTACACCAGTTATGGTTTAATTTGTCAGGAACTGGAACGCGGTGACTCCGGCTTACGCAGTTTTGCGTCGGTGCAAAGCTCATTGTGTATGTTTCCTATTTATGAATTTGGCAGTGAAGAACAAAAACAAAAATGGCTTCCGCCAATGGCACGAGGTGAGGTTATTGGTTGTTTCGGTTTAACTGAATCTCACGGGGGTTCTGATCCGTTATCGATGAAAACACATGCCAAAAAAGATGGTGATGACTGGATTCTTAATGGTTCAAAAATGTGGATTACCAACGGCTCAATTGCCAATATTGCGGTAGTTTGGGCAATGACCGACGACGGTGTTCAAGGGTTTATTGTTGAAAAAGGCATGAAAGGTTTTTCAACAGAATTGATTAAACGCAAAATGTCACTGAGAGCATCCGTCACTTCAGCCTTATTTTTCGATGATGTCAGAGTTCCCGACTCCAATCGTTTACCAAAAATTAAAGGTTTAAAAGGACCTTTAACTTGCCTGTCAAACGCCAGATACGGAATTTCTTGGGGGCCGATTGGCTCTGCACAAGCTTGTTTACAAGAAGTTCTAAGTTATACCGAGGACAGAGTTCTGTTTGGCAGAGCATTAAACGAAAACCAAATTGTGCAATTGCGTTTAGCCGAAATGGCAAGAAAAATCACGACCGCACAACTTTTAGCACTCCGATTAGGGCGTTTAAAAGACCAAGGTTTACTCCAACCAACACAAATATCAATCGCGAAATGGAATAATGTTCGCATGGCGATTGATATTGCCAGAGATTGTCGCGATTTATTAGGTGGAGCGGGAATTACAACTGAACACACCGCTATCAGACATGCTTTAAACCTGGAAAGTGTCATCACTTATGAGGGAACGGAAACAGTTCATCAATTGGTTGTCGGACGTGAACTTACCGGCAAAAATGCTTTTTAAGCATTAAAGAACAAAGCGACTATAAATTAAGGATTTTTTTTGCTACAATTTTGAAGTTCTGTTGAATTGTGCAATTGAATGAATCAACACATCTGTGCTTTCAGGTGTGCGTTTGTGAAAAATAGAGGAAAAGAGGAAATCCAGATGCCTGAATTGACGGTATTATTTGCCGATATCGCTCAAAGCACGTCGTTATTTGAAAAATATGGCGATGATAAAGCACGTTCCACGATTTCCGTAGTTCTTGATAATCTCGTAAATGTTGCTGAAAAATTTCAGGGAAAACTTATCAAAACGATTGGCGATGAAATCATGTGTACTTTTCCATCGCCAAAGTTTGCCATTAAAGCGGCTATTGGCATGCAGGAAAAGACCCGTGAAGGATTTATCATAGGAGATCATTCGATTGGCATTCGGATTGGTTTTCATCACGGAGCCGTGATTGAAGAAAACGGCGATGTTTACGGTGACACTGTCAATGTTGCCGCAAGAATGTCCAGTCTCGCAAAGAAAGGACAAATCATTACCAACGCAATGACATTTGATGATTCTTCATTAAATTCAGCAATCAGTCATCGCCATTTAGGCAAAACAAAAATCAAAGGCAAACTCCTTGCTGTTCGTATTATTGAAATCTTCTGGAAAAAAGATGATACACAGGTCACTCGTATTTCATCAGCAATAGACTTGAAACTTCCCGAAGCTGCCTACACCATGTCAATGTCGATTAACGGCAGACAAATTAAAATGACCGAAAAATCACCGAATAAAATTATCGGACGTGGCGAAGAATGCGATATTCAGATTCTGGCTCCTATGGCATCTCGTTCACATGCCGAGATTGAGTTTTCCGATGGTAATTTTAAAATTGCCGATCACAGCACTAACGGTACATGGATTGAAATGGGTGGTAATTCATTGAGATTACACAGAGACAAAACAGTGCTTGTCGGTTCCGGTAGAATTGCACTTGGAAGTGCCGATTTTTCAGATTTATCCATGATTATTGAGTTCAAAGTATGAAAGACTTTATCAAAAGCCTCAGTGGCTTCTTACTGTTAACCTTTTCGGTTCTTTATATCGGAATTAGAGTCATATAATGGCAGCAAGATACAGAAAAACACATATTCAGAGCAACAAAAGTAATAGCGCTTGGTTGTTATATCTTTACTCACTGCCTTATTTATTCAGCATTCTTTCCAAACTAATCAATGGTGAGCTTATCAATTTGGTACTGACTTCGGCTGTATTTGTTGCAATTGTTGTAGCAGCCACTTGGATGAGTACCGGTTTAAAGAATAGAAGTTTGTATTTATCACAAAAATTTGCCAACTCCAAACCGTTTCCGATGATGTTTTTATCATCGCTTGTTCTTGGAGCCGCCAGTTTTGTTGCATCGTGGCTCTTAGCCGAATTTAACTTATTTGCCGCAATTGGCTTTGGAGCAGCAGCAACAATTGGCTGTTGGCTTTGGTATGGTCTGGATCCTATCAAATCCAAACACATTGGCTTTAATGATATCAACGACGCTGAGAAAGCCTTAGAAATATTACAAGAAAGCGAGGCTTTGGTTTTAAGTATTGAGCAATCTGCTAAAAAAATTAAAAACCGTGAAATGAATTTTTCTCTGGAGAAAATTACTACATTGGCACGAGATGTTCTGAATGTATTATATGAAAATCCGGGGAAAATAACTAAAGCCAGAAGGTTTCTCAACACATATCTGACAGGTGCGGAAAGCGTTGTTGAGCGATATTCTTCTGCAAACAAAGACGATTCATATAAGAAATTGGATGAAAACTTCAAAGAAGTATTAGGGAATATCGAAACTGTCTTTGCAGAGCAATACGAGAAACTCATTTCCAGTGACGTATTTGATTTAGATGTCGATATCGAAGTTCTCAATACATTACTGAAAAAACAAGGAATCAATTAACCATTGAGGAAAAATTATGACTGATACCAAAACAAAAACTCAAGAGGAAATCACTCTATTGAATGACGAAATTGTACCGGGTGTAAAAAACGAATTAGCTCCATACAACCAAGCCGATGATAGCGAAAAACAGGAAATTGACAAGTTGATTGCAGAAATCAATATGAAGGATAGTAACTCCATCATCTTTTTTGGTTCAAAAGCACAAGAGAGTGTTACTGAAATCTCTGACAAAATGCTTGAAGGTGTCAGAAACAAAGATTTAGGTGGCTCAGGTGCTGCATTAAACGAAATGGTTGCTACAATCCGAGGTTTTGATGTTGATGAATTAGATCCAAACAAGAAACCGGGGTTTTTTGCCCGTTTGTTTGGAAAGATGAAACCTCTGGCAAAGTTCCTGCAAAAATACGAAACCGTCAAAAAGCAGATTGATTCCATTACTAACAAACTGGAAGATCATAAAGTCACTCTGTTGAAAGACATCACCAGTTTAGATCGTCTCTATACTGCCAATCTGGAATATTTCCACACACTGGAAAATTACATTCAGGCAGGCGAAGAAAAAATTCGTCAGGTTGATGAAGAATTATTACCGGCCCTTCAACAAGAAGCCGAGTCATCAGAGGACATGCTTAAAGCTCAGGAACTCAGAGATTTGAAAAGTGCCAGAGATGACCTCGAACGCCGTGTTCATGATTTACGCTTGACTCGTCAGGTTACGTTGCAAAGTTTGCCGAGCATTCGTTTAATTCAGGAAAATGACAAAGGTTTAATTAATAAAATCAACTCAACCATTGCTAACACTATTCCTTTATGGCGACAACAACTGGCGCAAACAGTTACCATCTGGAGAAGCGGAGCTGCTGCAAAAACAATTAAAGATGCTTCGGATTTAACCAATGAATTACTCAAAGACAATGCTGAAAATCTGAAAATTGCCAACAAACAAGTTCGCGAGCAACTGGAAAGAGGTATTTTCGACCTAGAAGTGATTAAACAAGCAAATAACACTCTCATCGAAACCATCGAAGACAGCATTAGAATTTCAGCCGAAGG
Source organism: Gammaproteobacteria bacterium (assembly GCA_041395445.1). Lineage (NCBI taxonomy): Bacteria > Pseudomonadati > Pseudomonadota > Gammaproteobacteria > Gammaproteobacteria bacterium. The sequence goes on from JAWLAO010000001.1 coordinate 409,852, forward strand.
CAAAGCTATGCGTAAAAATGCCATTGCTGAACTGGAAGAAAGTGAAAACAAACTCAAAGAAGCTTTGGTTAGCAACAAAGTGAAAGCTGAAGCACAGACTGAAGAATAATTTTTTCAGCGCTCTGTAAGCAGCCCAAAAACACCATTCTTATCATTGAATGGTGTTTTTTTATCAAAAAAATTTATGAAGTTGCAGGTTTATTTAGGACTTTTAGAACGACAAGTCATTGGCATAGCATAATCACTACCCTTAAAAACAGCAACATTATCCATTTTATCAATTGCTAGAAAAAAGTCTTCTTTGTTGGAAGCAGAGTTAGAAAACTCCAATTCTTTAGCAAACACAACAATCAAGTTTCCGTGTTCAGTGATATTCGCTGTTCCCTTCCAAACTCCTGAATACATACCCACAGAGATTTCACCATTTTCTGTATTCAAATAAACATCCAAAGGAGTAAATGAATCACTTGAACGACATTCGCTGCTATCGCATTGAATCTCGAGTTGCTCATTTCTGCAATTCCATTCAGCGGAAACTGCAACTATGGAAAAATGTAGAGCAATTATCATTAATATCTTTTTCATTATTTCACTCAATTGGTTGTATCACATTTAATAAAAAGCCTCAAATTGAGGCTTTATAGATTTTATTTACAATCCTCAGAACGGTATATCATCATCAAAGTCATCAAAAGACGGCCCATTATTATCGTGGTGCATATTCGGTGGCGATGATGGTGGTTGTGAAGCAAAAGGAGCTTGAGAGCCTCCGCCTTGGCGAGCACCGAGCATTTGCAATTCGTTTGCTATGATTTCAGTGGTGTATCTGTCTTGGTTGTTCTGATCCTGCCATTTACGAGTTTGCAATTTACCTTCAATGTAAACTTGTGAACCTTTTTTTAGGTATTCACCGGCTATTTCTGCCAAACGACCAAAGAAAACCACTCTATGCCATTCCGTTTTGGTGACATCTTCATTGGTGTTTTTATCTTTCCAGGTTTCGGATGTCGCTACCGAAATATTGGTAACAGCACTGCCAGATGTGGTGTAACGAACTTCAGGGTCTTGTCCCAGGTTTCCTACGATGATTACTTTATTTATACCTCTTGCCATCTTCCGTACCTCCTATATATTTTACTGCCGAATCGATGTTTAATTTGTTGAAATTAAATTAAGTGAACAAAATTATACTCTAAAATTTCAGAGTGTGAATACTTTTTTGTATTCAACCGATATTTTTAAAAAGACCAAGAAGAATTGACACAAAATAAATTTTAGGTAACATATTGCGCAACATATTACTTAAATACTATTACTGTGGTAGAAAGCAGCTTAAAGAGACCTGAAAACTTCAGCAAATCGTTTATTGGCAAGCAGGCTGAAGACTTGGGAAATTTAATCCGAGAACAAATCAAGCCGGTTTATGAAATGGTTGGCATTATTGTTCCTGTTAAGTCTTGTTCGATTATTCACAGTTTAAAAAAACTAACCAATGCATCACTTGCTGATCTGGCAAAATCACTCAACCAGTCTCACCAGCTTATCAAACAAAAACTTCCCAAGTTAAAGTCTTTGGGATTGATTGATGATACCGATGACCCAAATGATAAACGCCGAACTCTGTATTTTTTAACTGATAAAGGTAAACAGCAAGCGACATTACTGGAACAAAACTCCATGTCAGAGGTTTACCAAAATCTATCAAAAGAAGTGAATGCCAATATTTATGAGGTTCTGACACAAACGATTAATAGTTTGAAACAAAAAAATTTATATACAAGATTTATTGAGAATAAGAAATGACACGAATTGACAAAAGCAGAAAAATCAAAGCTCCAACCGGCACAAAGCTCAATGCCAAATCATGGCTGACAGAGGCTCCCTTACGAATGTTGATGAATAATTTAGACGCTGAAGTTGCCGAAAGACCTGAAGAGTTAGTTGTTTACGGAGGAATCGGCAGAGCTGCCAGAAACTGGGAATGCTTTGATAAAATCGTTGAAACTCTGAAAACTCTCGAAGAAGACCAAACTTTACTGGTGCAATCGGGCAAACCGGTTGGTGTTTTTCAGACTCATAAAGATGCACCAAGAGTTTTGATTGCCAATTCTAATTTAGTTCCGGCATGGGCGAACTGGAAACATTTCAACGAATTGGATAAAAAAAGTCTGATGATGTACGGACAAATGACTGCCGGTTCGTGGATTTATATCGGTTCTCAGGGAATCGTTCAGGGAACTTACGAAACTTTTGTGGAAGCCGGAAGACAACATTTTGGCGGCAATACCAAAGGCAAGTGGATATTAACCGGAGGACTCGGAGGCATGGGCGGCGCTCAACCTTTGGCAGCCACCATGGCCGGATACTGTATGATTGCGGTGGAATGTGATGAAACCCGAATTGACTTCCGCATGAAGACTCGTTATGTGGACAAAAAAGCCTATACGGTCGATGAAGCCATGCAAATGCTGAATGAAGCACTGGAAAAAGGCGAAGCGATTTCTATTGGATTGCTGGGAAATGCCGCTGATATATTCCCTGAACTTCATAAAAGAGGAATCAAACCCGACTTGGTCACCGATCAAACCTCTGCACATGATCCAATAAACGGTTATTTACCACAAGGCTGGACAGTCGAACAGTGGCGCAGAGAAGCTCAGGATAACCCGGACTTGGTTGCCAAAGAAGCACGAAAATCCATGGCCGTTCAGGTTCAGGCGATGCTGGATTTTTATCATGATGGTATTCCAACTGTAGATTATGGCAACAACATCCGTCAGGAAGCATTCGATGAAGGCGTTAAAGACGCTTTTGATTTCCCCGGTTTTGTTCCTGCTTATATTCGCCCCCTATTCTGCCGCGGTGTAGGACCTTTCCGTTGGGCTGCTCTATCGGGAGACCCCGAAGACATCTACAAAACCGATGAAAAAGTCAAAGAAATCATTGCCGATGACCCGCATTTACACAACTGGCTGGATATGGCAAAACAACGCATCAGCTTTCAGGGATTACCGGCAAGAATCTGCTGGGTCGGTTTAGGATTAAGACACAAACTGGGATTGGCATTTAACGAAATGGTACGAAACGGCGAACTCAAAGCTCCTGTGGTGATTGGTCGTGATCATCTGGACTCCGGCTCCGTGGCTTCACCCAATCGCGAAACCGAAAGTATGATGGATGGCTCAGATGCCGTTTCCGATTGGCCGTTACTAAACGCTATGCTTAATGTTGCGGGTGGAGCGACTTGGGTTTCCCTGCATCACGGAGGCGGTGTCGGCATGGGATACTCTCAGCATTCCGGTGTGGTCATCTGTTGTGATGGCACTAAAGAAGCTGATGAAAGAATTGCCAGAGTCCTTTGGAATGACCCCGCAACCGGAGTCATGCGCCATGCTGATGCGGGATATGAGATTGCCAAGGAATGTGCTAAAGAAAACGGCTTGAATTTGCCGATGATTGATTGAAGATAGTTAAGTAGAAAAATGATTTTACTGAAGTATAAATATTAAAATATCTGCGATTATCTGCGTTAATCTGCGGACAAGAAAAAACTCTGTGTAGCTCCGTGATTCTCCGTGAATCTCTGTGTTACTTTACTAACTAGATAACGGAAGTTATTGATATGAAAAAAATAAAACTAACAAAACAAGGCTTAACTCTTGCGGATTTACGCCATATCTGGGAGAACCCGATTCAGTTTTCTATTGATGATGAGTTAATGGAAGGAATCAAGGCTTCACGGAAAACGGTGACTGATATTGCTGATTCCGATCAGACTGTTTATGGGGTCAATACCGGATTTGGTTTACTCGCCAGCAAAAAAATCGCCCGACAGGATTTGGATACTTTGCAACGGAATTTAGTCATTTCACATGCAACCGGCGTGGGTAATGCCATAGACAAAGACACTACTCGTTTGATTATGACTTTAAAGTCAGTCAGTTTGGCACAAGGCTTTTCCGGGATTCATCCGAACACCATCAATCTGTTGATGGATATGATCAATCATGAGATTTATCCAATCATTCCTGAAAAAGGCTCGGTGGGTGCTTCCGGAGATTTGGCTCCCTTGGCTCACATGAGCTTAACCATGATAGGATTAGGTAAAGCATGGTATCAGGGAGAAGTGATTGATTCCTCATTGGCTTTACAAAAAGCAGGATTAAATCCCATCAAACTGGGACCGAAAGAAGGGTTAGCTCTTTTAAACGGTACACAGGTTTCAACCGGATTGGCATTGAAAGGCTTGTTTTTAACTGAGAACAGTTTCAATGCCGCTGTCTTAGCCGGAGCTTTGTCGGTTGATGCCGCCAAAGGTTCGCTCAGTCCGTTTGATATGCGTATCCATGAGGCACGTGGACAAATCGGGCAAATGAAGCTGGCTAAAGCCTATTGTGGTTTATTACGAGACAGTGAAATTCTAAAATCACATGAGGATTGCGGACGTGTGCAGGATCCTTATTGTTTACGCTGTCAACCTCAGGTTATGGGAGCAATCTGGGATTCGATTCAATATGCAGCTAGCCGATTATTGATTGAAGCCAATGCGGCAACCGATAATCCTTTGATTTTTTCAAAAGAGGGCGATGTGCTTTCCGGTGGAAATTTTCATGCTGAGCCAGTCGGGTTGGTTGCTGATTTCATTGCAATTGGCTTGGCGGATATGGGTAATATGTCCGAACGTCGAATCGCCATGTTGATTGATCCAAATATGTCCAGACTACCAGCATTTTTGGTTCCGGATTCAGGAGTTAATTCAGGCTTTATGATTGCGCATGTGACAGCTGCTGCTTTGGCTTCGGAAAATAAAACACTGGTACATCCTTCAAGCTCAGATACCATTCCAACTTCAGCCAATCAGGAAGACCATGTTTCCATGGCAACTTTTGCTGCCAGACGCCTGACTGATATGTCGGAAAACACGGCAACTATTGTAGCGATTGAGATTATGGCAGCTTGTCAGAGTATTGATTTTCATGAGAACCTGAAAACTTCACCTCAGCTTTATTCGGTTTATCAACAAGTTCGTGAAAAAGTCGCGTTTCTGGATAACGACCGTCTGATGACCGATGATTTGCATTGCTTACGCAATATGGTTCTCAGAGGAGAGTTTAATCGTCATTTATCGGGTTTGTGTCCAAGTTTCTAAATAGAAAAGAGGTGGAAAAATCCACCTCTTTTAATTCTGTGTATAAAGTCTATACTCTTGGATTAAAATCAAACTGTTTTGCCAGTTCCTGCCATTGTTTTTCGGCTTTTGAACTATCCGGTGGATTCACAATTTTAATGACTGTATAAAGATCACCGGCTCCATCAGCAGCCGGCAGACCTTTCCCAGTCAGACGCATTTTTTTACCGGTTTGCATATTCTTTGGAATATTTAAACCAACCGAACCCGCAGGAGTTTCGACATTTACTTTTGCTCCGAGTGCAGCTTCCCATGGAGTCACCGGCAAGTCCATGTAAACATCTTTGCCTTTAAGCTCGTATTTGGAATGAGCATCCAGCTCAATTTTTAACAACAAATCACCCGGCGGACCACCATTCAATCCCGGCTCACCTTTATCTTTTAGCCTGATACTTTTACCCGGCTCGATGCCTTTAGGAATTTTGACATTGATGCGCTTTTCAACCATATAGGTTTGTCCGGAGGAGTGTTGTTCCGGTTGTTTGATAACAAAAGTACGGTTCACACCTGTATACAAATCCTGCAAAGGAACTTGAATGGTTTGTTTAATGTTTTGGCCTTTGCGTTGAAAATGTTGCTGTCCCCCAAAACCTTCAAAACCCGAATGCGAAGAACGCCCTGCTCTTCCTCCAAAAATCGATTCAAAGAAATCAGCAAAATCAGCACCTCCACCAAAACCGCCTTGTCCTCCAAAGCCTTGCTGTCCGGCTTTCCAGTTCGACCCTAATTGATCATAGGCAGCCCGATTTTCATCGCTTTTAAGCACTTCATAGGCTTCATTGACTTCTTTAAACTTATCTTCAGCATTGGGTTCTTTGCTGACATCAGGATGATATTTTCTCGCCAAACGCTTATAAGCCTTTTTAATTTCGGCTTTATCGGCTTTGCGGTCAACACCTAGAATTTTGTAATAATCTTTATATTCCATCGAATATTTTTAAGTTTAAACTTCGATATAAATGGTGATTTTTTGGTTAAATTTCAAGGCTATGATGTCCCTCTAAATTCCGGCTTTGCTGAGAATATCAATGATTTGTCTGATGATTCCCGAAGCCATTGGATGCTCGTTGACAAACTCGTACTCTTTTTCCACAATGGCATCGTAAATATCTCTTTCATGAACATCATCGGCACTAAGCATTTGATGAATATTGGCATCAATTTCATCAATTTGCTGTTGGGTTTGCTCATCAACCTCTGATGTGTTTTTCAACTCTTCCTGAAGTTCTTGCAATAGTTCTTTAACTTTTTCTAAGCTCATTTTTATATCCTGTTTTATTCAATATTTTTCATCAACCCGGAGGCCAGGTCATCTGACGTCCTGCCAAAAAATGCAAGTGAATATGAAACACCGTTTGTTGACCATTTTCGTTACAGTTCATTATCACTCGGTAACCATTTTCATCCTCACCAATTTGTTTGGCATAATCACGGGCCGCCAGATACAAATCACCAACTAAATGTTTTTGTTCATCCGCTAAATCATTAATGGTTGGTATTCTTGTTTTGGGTATAAACAGCACATGAACCGGTGCTTGTGGATTGATATCTTTGAAACCCAGCACGCTATCATTTTCAAATACAATTTCTGCGGGAATTTCACGATTGATAATTTTGTCGAATATAGTTTCTGTTGTCATAAGGTTTCTCTACTCCCGAATGCATGAGCAATGGTGCTTGCATCCACATATTCCAACTCACCACCCAATGGCACACCATGTGCTAATCCGGTGGCTTTGATCTCTGCTTTGGCACACATTTGGGCAATGTATTGAGATGTTGTTTGCCCTTCTAAAGTCGAACTGGTCGCCAAAATGACTTCTTTTATCGGTTCATTGGATAATATATCTACCAGTTTCGGGAAACCCAATTCATTCGGTCCTAAGCCATCCAACGGACTGAGTTTTCCGTGCAAAACGAAGTATGTTCCGGAATAATCAGTCGATTGCTCAATCTGCATTAAATCTGCCGGAGTTTCCACAACACAAAGTTGTTCGGCGTTGCGTTTGCCACTGGAACAAATGCGACAAAGTTCGTTTTCGGTTAAGGTTCTGCATCTTTTACATTCACCGATATTCTCACACGCTTGTTTGAGGATTTCAGCCAGTTTTAATGCACCGTCTTTGTTTTTTTGTAATAAATTAAAACAGATTCTCTGAGCGGATTTAGGACCCACTCCGGGAAGAATCTGAAAAGCATTCATTAATTGAGAAAGCAAAGACATCTATTTAACTTTAAAACGGCATTTTAAAACCAGGAGGAAGTTGCATTCCGCCCATCATATCAGCCATTGAATTTTGCTGTTCCTGAACAATTTTGTTTTGTGCGTCATTAAATGCGGCAACAATTAAATCTTCCATCATTTCCATATCGCCATCGAGCATATCATAGTCAATTTCTATCCCCTTGACCTGACTTTTACCATTCATGGTAATTTTAACAATTCCCGCTCCGGCCTGTCCGACAACGGTTTTGTTTGCCATTTCTTCCTGTTGTTTCTGCATTTGCTCCTGCATTTTCTGAGCCTGTTGCATGAGATTTCCGAGTTGTCCTTTCATTGTTTTTTTATACCTCTAAAAAGTTTTTACCTTGTTTAATCTGAATCACTTCCGCATCAAAATTTTCCTGCATATGTTTGACAAAAGGGTTGTTCTCAACCTCGTTAATCACATTTTGCACGTTCTTTTCTTCTTTTTTGATTTCGACCTTGGCAATCGTATCAAATGATTCGGTACTTTGCTGTATTTTCACACCGATTCCATCAACTGAGATTGCTGCGATTGCATCTTTTAAATCATTTACAGCTTTATTGCTCATTAAGTTATGGGCAACTTCTTCAATCATCAATATCAATGTGTTGTTATGTGATGAAATTTTTGCATTTCTGGCCAGTTCTCTGGTCATTCCTTTAATTGGTAAATTTGAAAGTATTTCTGCCCAATTGTCGTTGTTGAAATCTGTCAAGGTGTATTTTCCGAGATTTTCAGATATTTGATTATCTTCTAAGTGAACTTCAGATTGATTTGATGGAATTGTCGAAGAACTAGTCTCTACTTTTGATGGATTGGTTAAGTTTGACTCAATAGCTCGTTTTTTTGCCGTGCCGGAATCCGGAGAACCAATTTTAAAAGCAAACATGCGGATAATCGTCATCTCAAACCCGGTTTTGCTATCCGGTGCCAGTTTGATTAAATCCTGCCCTTTACTGACTATTTCATAATATAATTGAACTTGTTCCGGATTGGTTTTTGATAACAATACTTGCAGATTGTTTCTGTCGAATCTTGAGTTTTCCACATACGAGTTCAAAATCTGTACCAGTGATAATTCGTGCAATAACAACGCCATATCATGCAGAAAACGTGAATAATCCGGTGAAAATTCATGCAATTGTTTGAGTTTGTCAGACACCATGGATTGATTGCCATCAATCACACATTCAAGCAATTCAACCACACTATTCTGATGAATTGTCCCCAGCATGAGTTGTACATCTTTGTCGGTTATCTGACCGGCTCCAAATGCCAGTGCTTGATCCAGTAAACTCAAGCCATCACGCATAGAACCGTCTGCTGCTCTGGCAATTTGTTCCAGAGCCGGTTTTTCATACGAGATATTTTGCAAATCCAGTAACTTGGCTAAATGATTGCTGATTTGAGATAAATTCAGACGTTTTAGATTAAATTGCAAACATCTTGATAAAACCGTCACCGGAAGTTTTTCAGGTTCGGTTGTTGCCAATAAAAATTTGACATGTTCAGGCGGCTCTTCGAGAGTTTTCAGCAAAGCATTAAAACTGCTTCGTGAAAACATGTGAACCTCATCAATCAAATAGATTTTGTAACGACCATAAGTTGGCGCATATTGAACATTCTCCAGAAGCTCCCGAGTGTCATCAACTCCGGTTCTCGAAGCTGCATCGACTTCAATTAAATCCACAAATTTGCCTTCGTTGATTTCACGGCAGGCATTACAAACTCCACAAGGTGAACCCGTCACCCCTTTTTCACAATTGAGGGCTTTTGCGAGAATTCGGGCAATTGTGGTTTTACCAACGCCTCGGGTACCGGTGAATAAAAAAGCATGATGCAGACGATTATGCTCTAAACCATTGATCAGCGCTTGAGCCACATGTTCCTGACCCACAAGTTCGCTGAAATCTTTAGGTCTGAATTGCCTCGCCAGTACCTGATAACTCATAAAAACTTATCCTTGAGAAATTTATCTAATAAAACGGTCATCATATCACAAACAATTTTATCATTTAATAAATTTTAAGAATTTAAAAAAGCCTGTTAGTCGCTAATCAGTTTTATCAAAAAGCCATATTCTTCAGCGACTTCCTTATATTGTTGATAGCGACCTGAAGTGCCTCCGTGACCGGCATCCATATTTGTCCGTAACAACAAGAGATTATTGTCAGTTTTCATCTCCCTTAACTTGGCAACCCACTTTGCCGGTTCCCAGTACTGCACTTGTGTATCATTCAAACCGGTTGTTACCAACATATTGGGATAGTTCTGTTTTTTGACATTATCATAGGGCGAATACGACATCATATAATCGTAAAATTCTTTGACTTTGGGATTCCCCCACTCGTCAAATTCACCGGTTGTCAGCGGAATATCTTCATCCAGCATTGTAGTTATTACGTCAACAAATGGTACTTGGGCAATAATACCCTTATAAAGCATGCCATCTGTATTCGCAATGACGCCCATAAGCAAACCACCTGCTGAACCACCGACTGCAAAGACGTTATTTTTATCGCCGTAGTCTTTTTCTAATAAACCTTTGGTAACATCAACGAAATCAGTAAAAGTATTTTTCTTTTTCAAAAGTTTACCATCTTCGTACCATTGTCTGCCCTTGGCTTGCGAGCCCCGAACATGGGCAATGGCATAAATAAAACCACGGTTGAGCAATGAAATTCGTGAATAAGAAAAAGTTGGATCAACAGAGCTTCCATAAGAGCCATAACCATATACCAATAACGGACGCAGACCTAATGGAATGGCTGATTTTTTATAGACCAAAGAGACCGGAACCATTTCTCCATCTCTGGCTTTGACTAATAGTTTTTCACTATGAAAATCATCCGGATTATATTCTGTTGCAATCTCATCGCGTTTCAGAATTTTTTGTTTCTCTGTTTGCATATCATATTCATAAACCGTAAATGGAATCGTCATTGATGCATAGCTGTAACGAAGCACATCGGTGTTTTGTTGTGGATTATAATCCAGCCACATAGTGTAGGTTTGCTCTTTGGATTGAATCAGCTTTGAACTTCCATCGCTTCTATTAATAACTTTGAGATGAAGAATCCCGTCATTGCGTTGCTCAAGAACAATGTAATTACTAAAAACATTCAAATCATAAATTAGAGTTTCTTTATCATGCGCTATGACTTCCTGCCACTTTTGTTTGTTGTTTGAATGTTCCAGTGATGTTTTCATCACTCGGAAATTCTGTGCTTGCCAATTTGTCAGAATATAAAACTCATTGTTAAACTCTTCAACTGAATATTCATGATTGCTTTCGCGAGGGTGAAACGACTTGAATTCTCCATTCGGTTTATTGGCATGCAGATACAATACTTCTGACGAAGTCGTGCTTCCTGCCATGATATACAAATAATTTCTCGAAGTGCTGTTTCCTATTCCCAAATAAAAACTATTGTCCTTTTCTTCATAAACCAGAACATCCTCTTCATTACTTCCTAATTTATGACGATATACTTGATACCCTAGCAAAGTTACCGGATGTTTTTTAATATAGAAGATGGTTTTATTATCCAGAGCCCAAACCACCTCGCCACTGGTATTCTCAATCTTATCTTTGTAAAGCGTTCCGGTATTTAAGTCCTTGAAGTACAGAGTGTATTGCAGGTCTCCTGATGTATCTTCGGAAAATGCTAAAATTTGATGATTCGGTGAAATCTCCTGATAGTTGGAATAATAGTAGGCTTGGTTTTCTGCTCGAAGATTCATATCCAGTATGATTTCTTCTTCGGCTGTCAATTCATGTTTTTTTCTGGCTAAAATTTCGTATTCGTTACCGGTATCATATCTGGAATAATACCAATAATCATCAATCTTTGAAGGAACCGTACTTTCTTTATGAGGCAAGCGAGCAATAATTTCGTGATAAATATTTTCAATCTCGGTTTTATGGGATGATAATTGAGCATCGGTGTATTTATTCTCAGCGCTCAAGTAATCCAGCACTTTTTTATCAGCACGGTCATCGTCTCTTAACCACTGGTAATTATCCACTCTGGACTCATTGTGGTATTGATGACTATGTTCCACTTTTTCTGCTTGTGGAACGATACTATTGTTAGGTTCAGATAGATTCATAACTGCAACTGAGTGATTTTGAAAAACAATAAAAATTAGAAAATAGACTTTTTTCATAATAAAGGGGAACGCCCAAATTTTAATTTGGTTTGAATAAATACTGCCTGTTTTTTGCCGTGAAAAAGAGTTACAATGAGAATTATTCTATTCAACCAACCAGTTTCTAACATGATTAAAAAAGCATTAATACTAATTATCCTGATTGTAACATGTAACCCGACTTTTGCCAGGGTGACAATTATTCATAATATCCAAGGTAATACAATTAATAATGGTAAACATGTCAGTTTTCAGGCAATTGCATTTGAGAATGACAAAATTTTGGAAGTGGGAGCCAGTAAAAACTTATTGGAAAAATACCAAGAAGCTGAATTGATTGATGGAAACAATAACTCGATTCTTCCCGGGCTTAACGATGCGCACGGGCATGTTCTCGCACTAGGAAACCTTAAGAATGAAGTTGATTTAATGGGTGTAACCTCTCTTGAGGAATCGTTAGAAATCATTCAAAAATTTATTGATGAGCACCCTAATAATTCATGGATTCTTGGACGTGGTTGGAATCAGGCTCTTTGGGAAGAAAACAAATTTCCAACATTCAAAGATTTAGACAAACTCAAAACTGACAAGCCAATCTGGCTCAGACGAGTTGACGGTCATGCCGGTTGGGCCAACTCTAAAGCAATGGAAATTGCACAAAGCGGAAATCACTTAAAAGATATGCCGGGTGGCGAAATCATCGTTGATGCCAATGGAATCCAAACAGGAATATTTGTAGATACAGCGATGGGCATTATTGGAAAGCATCTTGAAAATGAAAGTCAGGAGCAAGTAACAACCATTATTCACGAAGCTCTCAACTATCTTGCCTCACTTGGATTGACTTCAGTTGATGATGCCGGAGTTGACTGGACAGAATATGATTCCTATATCACTCTTTCAGAACAGCGCAAACTACCAATTCGTGTTAATGTCATGCTGGCATCCGGCTCGTCCCTGCTGGATAAAATGATTGATAATGGCCCGGTTCACAGCAAAGATGGTTATTTACAAGTTCATGCCATTAAGTTTATGGGAGATGGCGCATTGGGTTCCAGAGGTGCTGCGATGCTCGAACCTTACAGCGACAGACATGATACTTCGGGTAAGTTAGTGCAACCAAAAGACTTTTTAGAAAGTTTAATTTACAAGTATTCAGATAAAGGTTGGCAAGCCAATATTCACGCCATCGGTGATCGAGCAAACCGTGTTGCGATTGAAGTCTTATCCAATGAAAAAGCCAATACCAAACAAAACAGAAACCGTATCGAACACGCACAAATTATCGAATTTGAAGACTTAAAGAAACTGAAAGAGTTCGACATTATTGCCTCCATGCAACCCACTCATGCGACATCTGATATGAACATGGCTGAAGATCGAGTTGGTCGCGAAAGACTCAGAGGAGCTTATGCCTGGCAAACCCTTTGGAAAAAAGGAGTGATTATCGCATCGGGATCTGATTTCCCTGTCGAACTTGCCAATCCTTTTTATGGTCTTCATGCAGCAGTCACTCGCCAAGACCGAAACAATCAACCGAAAGATGGTTGGATACCAATTGAAAATCTATCCGTTGCTCAAGCATTGGCGTCATTCACAATTAATGCCGCTTACGCCAACCGCAAAGATCAGGTTCAAGGAAGTCTTGAATCCGGAAAATACGCCGATTTTATTCTGGTTGATCAAAATATTTTCGAAATTCCCAAACAGGAAATCTGGAAAACGAATGTTTTGCAGACTTGGGTTGGTGGTAAAAAAGTCTATGACAATGGAGTTGTAAATTAAATTTATGAGTAGAAAAACCCAACAACATATTTGGTTAGTTTTATTCCTGATTCAATGTAGCATCACATTTGCTAAACCGACAATTATTCACAATATAAAGGGGTATAGCCTCTCTCAAGATTCCAAAATTCAATTTCAAGCCATCGCTTTTGAAAATGATATGATTTTGAAAACCGGAAATTACGATCAACTCATTCAAATGTTTCCTGACAGCAAAGTCATAGATGGGCAAGGGAAGACAATGCTACCGGCTTTACAGGACGCAATGGTGCATTTACAAAGACCGATTCAAAACGAATTAATGTTGGATTTAAGCCAAACAAAATCCAAACAAGAAGTTTTGGATACTATAAAAAAACATGCTGAAGAATATCCGGATGACGAGTGGATTAAAGGTTATGGATGGGATTACACTCAATGGAAGAATAAAACTCTTCCCTCATCAAAGGATTTGGATGATTTGGAAGTCAAAAAAAACATCTATTTGTTGAGTAAAGATTATCGAGTTGTTTGGTTGGGCAAATTCGCAATAAACAAAACACGCATAAGAACTCTGAGAGACAGCCCGTATGATGGTTTGATACTCGTGGATGAACAAAAGAAACACACCGGTATCTATGTAGATTCAGCAATCAATTATATTGAAGATAATCTTCAGGTTAACCGTCCTCAAGAGTTTTATCATTCAATGCTTGAGTCGCTGAATAAAATTGCATCAAATGGTCTGGGTACAATTGTGGAGTCAGAAATTGAGTTTAAACCTCTGAATATTATCAAATCCTTTTTACGACAAAATAAGCTACCAGTTAGAGTCAATTCAAACATCCTGTATTCAGACCATAAGTTTAAATGGTCGATGAAGTATACTCCCTACCATGATGAGCAAATGTTTCTTCATACCCATGATATTAAATACATTTTGAAAGACCGTTTTCTCGCTGAAGGTTACAACCTGCCTCTCCGCCCGGATAACAATCACGATATCATTGTTAAAATGATTGAAGACAATCTGGACAATAACTGGCAAGCATCATTTCAAGTTAACAATGAAAAAGAATTAGCAAATGCTTTAAATATTTTAAATAATATTGAAATTGGTGACAGAAATATTCGCAACAAACTGGAATTCTCAAAAACATTCACCACAAAACAATTTCCCAAACAAAAGAACCCGTTGGTTCTAGCAATGCAACCGGAAATGATTTTGAAAGCACTCAAAACAAATCAGTCAGGAAAACTTTCAGGGTGGCAAAATTTACAAAACAAAAATATCAAACTGGTTGCCGGGTCAAACTATCCCTATTCAGACTCCATCAATCCGTTTGCAGGATTACACAAATTGGTAAATCCTCCTCAATCATCAGAAAAGTTGTCAAGAGTCCAAGCTCTTTCGCTTTATACGTTGAATTCAGCTTATGCGAACCGACAGGAAAATTATTTGGGCAACCTTGAAGCTGACAAATTAGCTGACTTTATCCTCATAGATAATGATTACTTTGAAGTCAAATCATCCGAAATCAAGAACATCAAAGTCTTAGAAACATGGGTCGGAGGAAGAAAGGTATTTGATTCATCCGAAGGAACTAACCCTACTCTTGAAAAATAATCTAAAGATACTATATTAATGTTGTCGGTTGCCGATTGGGACTGACAATTAGAAACCTGAACTCATTGAGTTAGGTATATTATTAAATATTGCTTCATAGGAGAATATTATGAATTTAGATTTAACACCATTATTTCGCACATCCGTAGGTTTTGACCGCATGGCTCAACTTATGAATCAGGCTCACCGTATGGATCAGGCAAATGTCTCTTATCCGCCTTACAATATAGAGAGTCTGGATGAAAATCAATATCAAATCACTTTGGCACTGGCGGGATTCACAGAGAATGATATCGAAATCACCAGTGAACAAAACACCCTTGTCATTCGTGGAAAAGTTCAAAATGATGTTGAACGTAAGTTCCTTCACAGAGGAATTGCAACACGCTCTTTTGAAAGAAAATTCCAGTTAGCTGATCATGTCAGAGTGACAACAGCAACCATGGAAAATGGATTGTTGCATGTTCAGTTGGTTAAGGAAATCCCCGAAGCCATGAAACCCAGAACCATTGAAATCAATGGCAACAATAAAGCATTGGAATCAAGCAAAGAAACTGACAGTTCAGAGACAAAGGTAAAAGTTGTTAAAAATCACGTTGCTTAATTAGCTAAACCATTAATAATTGAACAAAAAGCCGGTGTTAATTTTACACTGGCTTTTTTATTGATATCTTTTGTGTAAAGTTTGAACTCGATTGATATAGTTCTCAGTCTCTTTATAAGGTGGAACTGTATTTCCAAATTTCTTAACGGCTCCCTCACCTGCGTTATAAGCCGCTAAAGACAACTTTAAATTATTGTTGTAAGTATTTAGCAAATGTTTCAGATACGCTACTCCGGCATTAATATTTTGTTGGGCATTAAAAGGATCATTAACAGAATATATTTTCTGTGTTGAGGGCATTAATTGCATGAGCCCCTGCGCCCCTGCACTGGATTGCGCATCCGCTTTAAAACTAGACTCCGCATGGATTACCGCTTTAATCAATGCTGCATCAATGGACCATTTTTTGGCAGCTTCAAGAATCTCTTTTTCATATTTACCGGTAATCAGAGGAGTTGTTTTCCAATTAACACTGTTTTTCCAGCTGCATTCCGGGCAACGAATATTAAGTATCTTATAGTTTTTCACATTCGGTTTTCTGGATGAATAATGAATCACGCCTTTGCTATCAATGTGTTTATAAACTTTCATTGATTTGGCACTTACAGAACCGGCAACAGATATTAATAAAATTGTTAAAAACATGACTTTCATGGCGATTCATTTTAATAGATATTTCCGCGAATTGAATTTTTATGCTTGAAATATATCTAAATAAACAAGAAAATAAACCGTTTTTGGAATCAAAAATCAATATATGAACATCTTTAGACACATACTTCCGGCTTGCATCATCATAATAGTTGCAACTCACTCATACGCCAAAAAAGAAGAAGTCGACGAAGTTCAAGAAGTGCAAAAATTATTAGGTAAGGCCTACGAGCTCAACTATGTTGATGCAGCTCCGGTCGAAATCAGCTTCATCGAGAAAAAGATTATTCAGGCAAAAGAATTTAAAGAAAAGCGCAAAAAAAGAGACTTTAGCCAGATCATTGCTGAAATTAAAGCTGACTTGAAAATTGTTAAAAAACGATATGAAATCAATCAATTGCAAAAGCAACTCTCGCAATTAAAACAAAGTAATATTGAATCACAAAGGATTCTGGACGACTTACAAGGACAATTACAATGAAGTTTAATAGTCATTTGATTTTATTAGTATCTGCTTTCTTTTACACATCGAACTTACTGGCAGGAAAGCAATCAACAGAACTGGATTACGCCAGCCTTGAAAAAGACTATTACAACCTTGTTGATAATCAAACTTATAAGCCTTTTGCCAAAAAAGAAAAACAAATAGCTAAAACCAGCGTTGAAGATCTCATCAACAATAAAGTCAAACGCAAGGAAAGAGAAATGGCTTTGTATATGGCAAAACACAATATCGCTTATGCCCGACTGATCGCAGAAGAGCAATGGTTACAAAGCCAAATTGAACAAGAAGAAGAAACAGCACATAACCTTGAGGTGGATATTTCTAAAACTGAGGCAGAAATTGCTCGCCATGATGCCGAACTCGCTCGTTTAATGCTAATAGCCCAGCAAGAAGAAGCTAAACGGGCTTACGATCGAGCCAATGAAGCAGAGAAACTGGCTGAACAAAGTCAAAAAGAAGCCGACCTTGCCAAACAACAAACTGAAGCCGCAAAAAGATACGCTGAGGCTCAGGCTGAAGAAGCTGACCTTGCCAAGCAAGAAGCAGAGCTGGCATTGGAGGAACTGGAATCTCTTAAACGTAAACTCAATTCTATTGCCTCCAAACAAACTGACAAAGGATTGGTTATGACTTTGGGAGATTTTGTTTTTGATTCCGGCAAATCATCCATTAAACAACAAGCCATTGATAATTTTTCCAAAGTTGTTGAGTTTATAAACACTCATCCGGACAAAAAAGTTCGTATCGAAGGGCATACCGATAGTAGTGGTTCTGCCAAACTCAATTTAAGACTATCACAGGAACGTGCCGAAGCTGTTAAGGCTTTACTGATTAAAAATAGAATCGAAGCCAAACAACTGGAAGCTGTTGGGATGGGAGAGGATTTTCCGGTTGCTGAAAACACAACTGAAGACGGTAAAGCAAAAAACCGACGCGTAGAAATAATCATTCTGCAATAAGTCATCATAAATATTTAAGGGGAAATCATGAGAATTGTAAACTCAGTACTTGAGCTGATTGGCAACACGCCAATGCTCAAAGTTCATCAATTGGACACGGGATTATGTGAGTTGTATCTGAAACTGGAAAACCAAAATCCGGGTGGATCAATCAAAGACCGTATTGGCTTATCCATGATTGAAGCCGCTGAAAAACGCGGTGACATAAAACCCGGAGACACATTAGTTGAAGGAACAGCGGGAAATACCGGAATTGGACTGGCATTGGTTGCAGCACAGAAAGGTTACAAGTTGATTCTGGTGATTCCCGATAAAATGAGCAAGGAAAAAATATTCAACCTCAAAGCTATGGGAGCAGAAATTGTTCTGACTCGATCCGATGTTGCCAAAGGTCATCCACAATATTACCAAGACCTTGCAAAAACCATCGCTGATGAAACCCCCAATGCATATTTTATTAATCAATTTGGAAACCCTGATAATCCGGCAGCTCATGTTTGCACAACTGGACCTGAACTTATGGAACAAATGAACAACAACATAGATGCCATCGTTTTTGGTGTTGGATCGAGCGGAACCATGTCCGGATTGACACAATATTTCAAAGAAAACGCACCCAATATCGAGATGATTCTCGCAGACCCTGTTGGAAGCATTTTGGCAGAATATATCAATGAAAAGAATCTTTCGGATAAGAGCGGCAGTTGGAAAGTGGAAGGAATTGGTGAAGATTTCCTACCGAGCATTTCTGATTTCTCTTTAGTCACCAAAGCCTATGCTGTATCCGACAAAGAAAGTTTTGAATCAGGACGTGAATTACTCGCAAAAGAAGGAATTTTGGGTGGCTCATCAACTGGAACCATCATGACAGCAGCTTTAAAATACTGTCGTGAACAAACCGAGAAAAAACGGGTTGTTGCACTGGTACCGGATACCGGCAATAAGTATTTATCGAAAATGTATAATGATTACTGGATGATGGATAATGGATTCATTGAAATTCCACAATACGGAGATTTACGCGACTTAATCACTCGCCCTTATCAGACCAACGATTTAATCGTAATGAGACCTAATGAGACACTCAGCACTGTTTATCAACGCATGAAATTATACGATGTCTCGCAACTACCAGTGATTGACGGTGATGATATTGTTGGTATCATCGACGAGTCCGATGTCATGATGTACGTCTATGACAACAATTCAAAATTTGAAGATCCGGTTAAATCAGCTATGACAACCAATCTGGAATTTATGTCAGTAACCAGTCCTTTGGCAAAATTATTACCAATCTTTGACCAAGGGAAAGTCGCAATAGTCAAAGATAAAGATGATAAATTTATAGGTCTGATTACACGAATTGACCTGTTGAACTACCTCAGAAGAAGAGATCAAAACCAATGAGCAAAAAATTAGAAAAAAAATATTCCGGATTGCAAACTCGTGCCATTCACGCCGGACAAGAAGTGTGTGAAGTCACCGGTGCCATCATGCCACCGATTTATGCAACATCAACTTATGTGCAATCCTCTCCCGGAGTTCACCAAGGTTTTGAGTATTCAAGAACACACAACCCAACTCGTTTTGCTTACGAACGAGCCGTTGCCAATCTGGAAAATGGTTGTAATGGTTTTGCATTCGGTTCAGGTATGGCAGCTACATCCACAATTCTTGAACTGATAGATTCCGGCTCTCACATCATTTGTATGGATGATTTGTATGGTGGAACCAATCGTCTGTTCAATCGGGTTCGTAAACGCTCTTCAGGGTTAGAATTTACATTTACTGATTTGACAGTTGAAGGAAATATGGAAGCTGCATTGCGAGACAACACCAAAATGATTTGGATAGAGTCTCCAACAAACCCAATGCTGAAATTGGTTGACTTACAAAAAGTCGCTGATTTCGCTAAAAAACATGATTTAATTGCTGTTGCAGATAATACATTTGCATCACCTTACTTACAAAATCCTTTGGATTTTGGTTTCGACATTGTTATGCATTCTGCAACAAAATACATCAATGGACATTCAGACATGGTTGGAGGAGTTGCAGTTGTAAAAACACCAGAAATGGCAGAACGCATGGCATTTCTGCAAAATTCTGTTGGAGCCGTTCAAGGGCCATTTGACAGCTATCTGGCACTTCGTGGTTTAAAAACCCTCCCACTTCGGATGAAAGCCACCTGTGAAAATGCCCTTAAACTCGCTCAATGGTTAGAAACGGACTCAAGAATTGAAAAAGTCATTTATCCAGGACTATCATCACATCCTCAACACCAATTAGCAAAAAAACAAATGCGTGGTTTTGGCGGAATTGTCACTATTCTGGTCAAAGGCGGAATCGATGAAACTCGTGCCATGCTAGAGAAATGCAGCATATTTGCACTCGCAGAATCACTCGGCGGAATCGAAAGTTTGGTCAATCATCCGGCAATAATGACACATGCATCAATCCCATACGAAGAACGCCAAAAAATTGGTATTTACGACAACCTCGTGCGTTTGTCTGTCGGTATCGAAGACTATGAAGACCTGAAAGCTGATTTGGATTTTGCTTTGGGTTAATAACTACGATAGTGTTATCCAGATATTATTCTCCAAGGAGATGAATGCCAGTTTATTAAAATTATTTTAGAAGTGGTATCGTTGATGAATGAAACAGAACTGAATCAATTTACTCTTTCAATTGAATGTTTGAAACTTGCTCTGAGGCTTTCTCATGCAATAAATAATGAAACAATTGATCTTAATATATTAAAAAAAGATATAGGATTGACAATCCAAATGGCCCGATAATTCCGCATGAATATGAATTATCAAAAAGCGACTTGTACCAAGATGCACAAAACCTACAAGTTTCAGCATTAGGTACATGTATACTATTTTTAGATAAAACACTTGAAAGTTTTGTTAAGAAAAACCCATCCAGCGAAGTCAATTTTGATAAAATAAGAAGTATTATTTTTCAACTAAGAAATGCCTATGCACATAACCCTCTTAGACCCACATGGTACTGTTGGACAAAGTATTTAAGAAAATATAAAATAGAGTTGAGCAATAAATCAATTTTGATTGACTTATCTACATTAAATGGTCAGGAATTTGATATCAATCAAATAGGTGGCTTTGGAAATTTGTTTAGTATGATTGAAGAGTGTAAGAATTTTATCGCAAAAAACCCGAAACTTGACAGAAATAATTAGTATGAGTTTTTGGGTGTTTATTTACTTAATGCTCGCACAGAATCTTGATTTAACTACCAATTGATGTATTAAATTGTTCCCGAATTTATCAAAGTGATTTTTTGCGGTGGAAGTATGAAAAGGCTCCTGCCTTTTCACCTTTCAGGCTGCCATTCTGGCATTCAAAAGTGCTATCCTGCACTTTTAGTCGAACCGTCACTTCGTGAAGTTCAACTCCAGACTCATTAAATTAAAAAAGCAGCCATTGGCTGCTTTTTTAATTTGGTGGAGGCGGGGGGAGTCGAACCCCCGTCCGCCAGTCCTCCATTTGAGGATCTACATGCTTAGCTTTGTCTTTTAGTCTCGTCGTGCCAACTCCGACAATCAGGATTTGGTTTGACCAGTTCAGATAATTTTAACCCGAGACCGTCCAAACACCGGTTCAAGCGATCTTGCTAATCGACCCTTGTTCTGAAACCGCAAGCTGAATCAGAAAAGGGCTAGCTATTAAGCAGCTAGAGCGTAGTTATCGTCGTTTGCAACTATAACATTTGAAACATTTTTTACGAGGCTAGCTTCATCCTCGGCATGCACCTACAAACTTTGTAACTCACGTCGAAACCAATGACGCCCCCAAGTTCGTAAGAAGTGACTGTTTCAAAAACAGCACATGATTGGACATTTTATGCCTTAATTAGTTCAATTCAAAGCTCTTTAGGATATTTAAAGAGCTTTGTTTTCTTGCGCCAACTATTTTTTGCCAAGCATTCTTTTTAATGTAGCGTCTTTAGCAATGAAATGATGTTTCAAACTGGCTGCAATATGCAGTAAAATCGCAATTCCCATAATAATCATGAGATATCCATGAGCATCATGTCCTAACTTCGCCATATCTTTATTGAGAGGAACCGCTTTTCCATCAACAATGTTGGGAGCAAGCAATTCAAATCCAAAAACATTCAATCCATGCCCTGCTGCACCAGACATCATCATTCCTGAAATTGGGAACAATAAAGTACCAATCAATAACACCCAGAGTACTGCTTTGGATGCGAATTTTTCCATTGAATTCATATCAGCAACATATTCAGGAAAACCTCTGATTAAACGTCTGATAACTCGATAGAGAATGAATACAAACAATATAATTCCTATTGATTTATGGATTGGATATAAACTACGCAGCTTAAACTCATCCATGCTATAGCCAACAATAATCATCGCAATTATTGCGAGACCTATAAACCAATGAAGAAAAATGGTTGTTTTAGTTAGAGATTTATCTGAGTTCATATTCGCTCCTGTTTATTAATATTTATGAGTATTATAACAAATGATTTTAATCCCCTGCAATGGTCATTTCTTCTATTAACCATGAGCCGGTTTGAGTTTTACTGCGTTTATCCACATCGTTGGCAACCAATACCAGATTATTGTACATATCTTTGAGATTTCCGGCAATGGTTAATTCTGAAACCGGAAATTGAATCTCACCATTTTCAACCCAATATCCCGATGCACCGCGTGAGTAATCTCCAGTCACTGTGTTAATGCCCTGCCCCATAACGCTGGTGACAAATAGTCCGGTTCCCATTTTCCTCAAAGCCGCTTGTAAGTCATCTTTTCCGGTCTTAACAAACAAATTATGAGCACCACCTGCATTTCCGGTGGCTTGCATATTGAGTCTTCGAGCGGAATAAACTGAAAGCAGAAAACCTTTTAAAACTCCTTTGTCAATCAATTGACGTTGTCGGGTGGCTACACCATTGCTGTCAAAGTTTCGTGATGCCATGCCTTGTTTGACAAACGGATCTTCGTTGATTTCGAACCAATCCGGAAAGATTTGCTTATCCAAATCATCTTTTAAAAAGCTGGCTTCCTGATACAAACTACTGCCTGAAATTGCCGATAACATGTGCCCTACCAAGCCCTGGGCAACAGGAGCTTCAAATAATACCGGTGCTTTGGTGGATTTCACTTTCTGCGCACCAATCCTCGATAAAGTTCGTTCGGCGGCTTTCCTGCCTAATTCTTCCGCATTCATCATTTGGTAAAAATCACAAGAAGCATCCCACCAATAATCTCGCTCCATATTGCCGTCTTTTTCAGCAATGGCAACCACACTAATTGAAGAATTTGTTCCTTGCTTATGACCGATAAAACCATTGGAATTGGCATAAATAGAACTTCCCTCACCGATTGAAACATTCGATTCATCAACAACCAAACCCCTGCTCTCCAAGGCAGCTGATTCAGCTTGCTTTGCCATTTCAATCAATTCATCGGCTGTCACATCAGCAGGATGATAAGTATCTAACTCTTTAAAGTTATCAGGATTCGCTAACAACTCAGTCTCAGCAAGTCCGGCATATTCGTCTTCTTCTGTCAATTTCGAGATTTCAATCGCTTTCTTAATGGTTAAATCGATACTTTCCTTATCCAAAACAGCCGTCGAAGCCGAACCTTTGGCTTTACCACTATAAACGGTGATAATTAATGAGCTGTCATTGGAATTTTCAATGGTATCCACATCATGATTGCGGACGCTGACAGCTAAACCGCTTCCCTGTGAATAAACAACTTCCGCCTGAGTTGCCCCGTTTTTCTTTACTGTTTGTAAAATATTTGTAACAATCTGTTTGGTTTTATCTATATTCATATTTTTATCTGATGGTTAATCAAACTGACGAACCGGAATTCGAAAGCAAAACTCAAAGAAAGCATTATGCACATTCTATGGTCGATTTGGCACATAAATTGGCAGAAATGAAACATTCTTTACTGATTGAATTACCAATTAACGAACAAATTATCAATGCCATTGTTGAATCTAAAAAGATCACCAGTCATATTGCTCGTAAGCGCCATTTTCAATATCTGGGTAAATTATTATTGAAAGACAATCACGAGGAGATTGTCGATGCCATTGAGTCCAAAGAGAAAGAAAAAGAAGCCGGATTGCTTCGTCAGCCATTAATCAATTTATGGCTGGAAAAGACACTCGAAGACATGGAAATCATCAATGAATTGTATCCCACACACGATAACGCTGATATTCAAACATTACGCCAACTGGCTCGTTCTGCTAGTAAAGAGAGTGCCAATTCCAAGAAGAACCGTAGAAAACTTTTTGAACATCTGCGTATGATGGATCTACAACACGCTTTACCAATGATTTAATCATTTAAGGACTTTTTGCCAAAAACCAACATTATACCAGCGGTTAAATTTATATCCGGCATCTTTAAATTCACCAACTTTCTCAAAACCCAGAGACTCATGGAGTCTAACACTGGATGGATTGGGTAAAGTTAAGCAAGCAACTAGAAGTCGGAAATTCTTTTCTCTTAATTGTTCAATCAATTCTTGATAAAGAATTTTTCCTAAACCTCTATACTTGTGTTTTGGGTTGAGATAAATCGTTGTTTCCGCAGACTTGTCATAGGCATTTTTCTCCCGCCAGCGGGAAGCATAAGCAAAACCAATGACTTCATTACCCTCTTCCATCACAATGTAAGGATAAACTTTTGTTATTTCAGCAATCTTCTCCGAAATTTCAGAAATTGAGTATGTGTTAATCTGAAAAGTGCAACTGTCATTCCTTACATAGTGATTTAGAATTTCAACAACTTGTGGAATATCAGAATTCAGAACATTACGAATAATCATTTTTTTGATTGGTTTATACAAAAACTAAGAATAATTAAAAAAACACTTGATTTACCAGAATATTTTTCTTATTTCTCATTATAAATTCCATATATGGAAAATGTGAATACAATAATTCATTTGCACAATTTTATTACTCATATTAACTCCAATAAACATGTTACCAAGCAATAAATATAATTTTAAAAATAACATAATTGGTGGTTTTACTGCTGCGGTTATCGCTTTGCCATTAGGTCTGGCTTTTGGTGTTGCCAGTGGTATGGGAGCCTCTGCCGGAATCAACGGTGCGATTATTTTAGGGTTTATTGCAGCACTGTTTAGTGGAACACCCACTCAAATATCGGGACCAACCGGACCAATGACAGTGATTATAGCATCGACAATCATTACATTGCATAATGATATTCGCTTAATCGCTACGACTATTATTCTTGCCGGTATTTTTCAAATTGTATTCGGCATTTCCCGTATTGGACAGTTTGTTAAGTATATTCCATATCCGGTCGTTTCCGGTTTTATGAGTGGAATCGGAGTAATAATAATTGTTTTACAGATAAATCCTTTTTTCGGAGTGCCCAGTGAAGCCTCGGTGATACAAATATTTTCCTCTCTGGCTCAAAATATAGCTAACATTAATTGGGATTCGGCAGGAATTTCAATTGCAACTTTGTTGATAATGTTTTTTACACCTCGCAAGATTGCACAAATAATTCCATCGCCCTTGATCGCTTTGTTCTGTCTTACTCCGCTTTCTATTTATCTGGGTTTGGATGTACAAACCATCGGTGAGATCCCTCAAAAGTTACCCGATATAATTACTCCTGCTATTTCACTTGAGAGTTATCAGCAAATTATAGTTCTTGGCTTTACGTTAGCAGTATTGGGAAGCATTGATACATTATTGACATCAGTAGTCGCAGATTCTATCACTCACACCAAACACAAACCGAATAAAGAACTAATCGCACAAGGCTTGGGTAATAGTGTTTGCGGTTTATTTGGAGCCGTTCCCGGTGCCGGAGCAACCATGCGGACAGTTATCAATATTAAAAGCGGAGGAACCAATAAAATATCAGGTATCACACACAGTGTCGTTATTTTTCTTGTGGTTGTGTTTTTTACACCGATTGCGGAGAAAATTCCAATGGCATTACTGGCAGGAATTCTGATTAAAGTCGGAATCGACATTATTGATTACAGATTCATCCGTGTTTGGAAAAGCAGTCCGGGCCATGATTTAGCAGTTATGCTGGTTGTGTTTTTTGTCACTGTATTTATAGATTTAATAACAGCTGTGGGCGTAGGCATAATTCTTTCTTCCCTGCTCATTGTTTACAGAATCACTCGAGAAACTCAAATTACCTTGGTTAATGAACCATTGAATTCATTATCAGATGATTTAGGTTCATCAACTCGAATTTTGAGTATCAATGGTGTGTTCTTTTTCGGCTCAAGTATTGCATTTGAAAGAAACGTCAATGAAACTTTAGATATTAAACGTTTCGTAATTGATATTTCCAATATCCCCTTCATGGATTTAACTGCAATATTTACCCTTAAAGATATCATCCTAAGACTCAAGGAATCGAATATTGATATCATAATTGTTGCAAAAAAACGCGAAAAAATACAACTCCTGAAATTCAACAAAACCGGTGTATTTGATGATATCCGCTTCCTTGAGAATATTCAGCAGCTTTGAAAATCAATACTCCACTTTTTCCATGCTATTTTTCCACAATTCAAAAGCCTCAATGGCCTCTTCGGGAAGTAGCTGTGTCATTTTCAGGTTGCGTTGAGTGAGCGGCAAATCCAACTCGTCATAAATAAACTGGTCATCAAAGTTGATTTTAGCAGCATCTTTTTTAGTGTTACCGTAATAAACAGCTTTGGGTCTGGACCAATAAATAGCCCCCAAACACATAGGGCACGGTTCGCACGAGGTGTAGATTTCGCAATCATCCAATTGAAATGTGCCTAAGATCTGGCAGGCATTTCTGATGGCTTCGACTTCGGCGTGAGCTGTGGGATCATTTTTATTAGTTACAGAGTTTGCACCAGTTGCAATGATTTCCCCATTTCTTACAATCACAGCTCCGAATGGTCCGCCGGTGTTGTTTTTGACATTCGCAATCGAAAGCTCTATGGCTTTACGCATAAATTTTTCATTCATAAGTATTTGTTATAATTCGTATTATTGTTATAAATATTGAGCAGAAAGCTGATTCAGATTTTCCTTGTCTTCTTCATTCAGGAATGGCGCAACAATCCGAATGACTTGGAAAATTCCGTGAGATAATTTTTTCTCTTCATCAAAATTATCATCATAAATAGCTATCGAATAGTTCAACCAGAATGTGGCTGTTAATGCCACCTGATCAGCAAGAGATGCAATGGTTTCGTCATCGGCATTGAGTGATCCGATTTCAGCCAGATGTTTCATGATGTTGAGAGCTGTTTGTGATTTTCTTGCCAAAATACGGCGAAAATGTCTTTTCAGGAATTCAATCCGATTCATCAACTGAATAAGATTTCGATACAAAAAACGATATTCCGATATCACTTCAAAAATCATGTGAAGATAAAACCACATATCCTCCATTGAAGTGTAATTTAAGTTTTCATCCGGTGTCAAAACCTGATTGATTTTCTTTTCATAATCCAGAAAAATCTGCCAGATAATGTCGTCCTTAGAGCGATAGTGATAATAAAGATTGCCGGGCGAGATATCCATCTCATCAGCAATGTGGTTGGTTGTCACATTAGGCTCACCTTCTTCATTAAAAAGGCGTAATGCTGTGGCAATAATTCTATCCTTGGTTTTCACAAGATTTAAAAGCTAGCCTAACAAACCTTTGACGGTATCAATGTATTTCTGCATGGCATCATCCGAACTCATGCCTTTGAGAGCTTCTCTGGCATCGTATTTCGCACCACCAACAAAATCAAAAAAACCGGGACGAACACCAGTGACATCACCTACGGTAGCTTGCTTGTATAGCGAATAAAGAGTCAACATCATATCATCATTGGGCTTTTCAGATAGCGTTTTAACATCGGCGAGAGCCTGATCGAATTGTTGCTTTAAATCACTCATCAATATTTTCCTGTAGTTTTAACTTCAAAGTTTAATTTTGCCATGTATAATAACAATCGTCAAATATTTATTAAAGGGTGGAGATTATGGCATATTTTGTTACCGGAGCTACAGGATTTATCGGTTCGCATTTCTTAAAAAAATTATTTAACCGCAAAGGCAAAATCTATGTTCTTGTGCGTTCGGGTTCAAAAAAGAAACTCAAAGATTTATTGGAAAGAATTGATGCTCCAAAAGACAGAGTGATTGCCATTACCGGTGATATCGGTAAAACGAATCTGGGTATCAGCAAAAAAAGCAAAGACGAGCTTAAAGGTAAGGTGCAGCATTTTTTCCATCTGGCTGCCATTTATGATATGAAAGCCTCTTATGAGGAGCAAGAGATTGCTAATATCGAAGGCACCAGAAATGCCATTGGACTCGCTGATGAAATTGATGCAAAATGCTTTCATCATGTTTCTTCGATTGCAGCTGCCGGTCTGTATAACGGTGTTTTCCGTGAAGATATGTTTGATGAAGCAACCGGTCTCGAGCATCCCTATTTTCGTACCAAACATGACTCTGAAGGTGTGGTTCGACGTGAATGTAAAGTTCCTTTCCGAATTTATCGTCCGGGCATGGTTTTGGGACATTCTGAAACCGGTGAAATTGATAAGATCGACGGCCCCTATTATTTCTTCAAATTGATTCAAAAAATGCGTCGCCTTATGCCTCGCTGGATGCCAACTCTTGGACTTGAAGGTGGTCGTTTGAACATGATTCCGGTCGATTATGTGGTTAATGCAATGGATCATATTGCTCATGTTAAGGGACAAGACGGTAAATGTTTTCACTTGACTGATCCAAATCCCCTCAAGATAGGCGAGGTTTTAAACATCTTTTCACGAGCGGCTCATGCTCCTGAAATGACTATGCGAATTGATGCCAGAGTTTTTAATTTCATCCCTAAAGCAGTGAAATCCGGTTTGATGATGTTGTCACCGGTACGCCGGATTAAAGCTCAGGTGATGAAAGAACTCGGCATACCTGAAGGTGTTCTCAGCTTTATCAACTATCCGACCCGATTTGATAATCGTGAAACTGCAAAGCTCCTCAAAGGAACCGGAATTGAAGTTCCAAAATTGAAGAAGTATGCCTGGAGACTTTGGGATTACTGGGAAAGAAATCTAGATCCGGATTTATTTATTGATCGCAGTTTAAAAGGAAGAGTTAAAAATAAACTGGTTGTTGTTACCGGCGCTTCTTCCGGTATAGGACAGGCGACGGCAATCATGCTGGCAAGAGCCGGTGCACATGTCATTCTGGTTGCGCGCGGGGAAGAAAAGTTACTGGAAACTGCGACAATTATCAAAAAAGAAGGTGGCAAATCATCGCACTACACCGCTGATTTATCGGATATGACTTCTTGCGATAAACTGGTAGAAAATATTCTGAATGATTTAGGACCGATTGATATTCTGGTTAACAATGCCGGTAGATCCATTCGTCGTTCCATTGCATTAAGCTACGATCGTTTCCATGATTATGAAAGAACCATGCAGTTAAATTATTTTGGTTGCTTGCGTTTAATCATGGGCTTCTTACCCGGAATGACATCGAAAAGACATGGTCAGGTGGTGAATATTTCATCAATTGGAGTATTAACTAATGCCCCAAGATTTTCAGCTTATGTGGCATCCAAAGCGGCATTAGATGCGTTTTCTCGTTGTGCGGCTGCTGAATTCAATCATAGCAATGTCGCATTCACTACAATCAATATGCCACTGGTGAGAACCCCAATGATTGCCCCAACCAAAATTTATGACAATGTTCCAACCATTTCACCGGAACAAGCTGCCGATATGGTCAAGGATGCAATTATTCGTCGTCCGCAACGAATTGCAACGAGACTGGGTATTTTTGGTCAAGTCATGCACGCAGTTGCACCAAAATCCATGGAAGTTGTAATGAATACTGCATTTAACATGTTCCCGGATTCTGCTGCTGCAAAAGGCGAGAAACCTTCTGGCAGACCAACATCGCCGGAGCAAGTCGCATTTGCGTCATTAATGCGAGGAGTTCACTGGTAGTTTTTTATCACTCAAGCCAAAGGCGGGAATTCACCCGCCTTTTTCATTTGAAGTTAGTATTTTTACTATTCAAATCCGTTTTTAAAGATAATATCAATCAATTCCAGTTCACGGAATGCAACATCATCTGTAACAACAGGAGCTGAAGTCCACACCACAAATGCTTGCTGGCCATCAGGTCGAACTTTTAGTTGAGTTTCGAAATCAGGAACCGCATCAGGCATTCCTCCAATCACATTACCAGCAGTAATGTGTTGTATAGGACTGTAAGAAAGACCTCCGTTATGAGTCACTCCCATATAAATATCAACATCTTCAGTCACATCAATATTTGTCACATTGGTCTGTAACCCGAATCCTATATACATGATTTGAGCATTTTGACAATCCGTAATATCAGTAATATTATTCGGATCAGTACAACCCGGACCGGTACTGGATGTGCCAACGATTCTTGGTTCCCTGACACTGACTCCGCTTTCCTCGGTTAGATTTGAGAAGTTAATAGCAGGAGACCATGTCGCACCACCATCTTGTGAACTTTTAATGTAAAAATTGTATGGAACTGAATCCGAAAGAAAATCGAATCTCGCTTGATCAGGTGTGTGAGAAAAACCAATGACGACATTCTCACCTTTCATCTGACCACGATGAGCAAGAGCGTTTTCATAAGGATTCAAACCAGTAGTTGCGGATTCTGCCATCCCCGGATAACCATTGTAAATTTCTGAGCCACTGAAATTTATTGCAGGACTATTTGTTACATCATTCAGAGGATCATCAACCAACTCATCATCTCCAATATTGTCCTCATCCTGATTATTCACATGAGCACGACACTTTTCACCATACACTCCAACAACCGTACTGTCTACAGCAGGTAGAATATGAATCGGATCAAAACCACCTACTGCTCGACGAATCATAATATCCGAAGGACCTCCTTCAGAATATTCTCCTTGTTTATAGGCGAAAACTATACCTGTTTGTCCACTGGATAAGGCTTGAGTCAGCACTCTGACACGGCGACCATTTTCATCTGGTTTACTAATGATACAACCATTTATAGGGAAGTCAGCAGTATTTGTAAATTCAGGCCATGAGTGATAACGAATATACTTCCCATCATCAATTCCGGTTGTACTTTTTCTTTCTTCCCAGGCAATTAATGCTCTTCTGCCGATGAGACGAATATTTGCACGCGATGCTGAAGCCTTACCTGTTTCATAAATCCCAGGGCCGTGAGATGTTCTATCCGGACCATTTAACTCTCCGTTTGACTCTTGGTTTTTGGTAAATCGAACCGGAGTTGACCAGTCATTAGCAATAAAGTCAACTGTACTATTGTTGTTAGTATCTAATGCCATATAGAACAAGTCAGTTCCTCCGGTTGTTTATGCGCCTGATGCACCGGAACCCGGACCATCCGAACCACCGAGTTGCAATCCTAACGGATCTTCCTGCCAAACAACTGCAAAACCAGTCTTTTGAGGAATTGGAACATCTTGTTTCACATCACGAAAACCACTGGTAAGCTGTTCTGTCTTATAGAGTTCGCCCAAATCACCAACTGCATTAAACTGTTGTATTGAAGAATTCCATTGCAATCTTGAGACCCAAAGACAGGCGTAAGGGATTGTGATGCCGTTCAACTCCAAATAAGTTATGAATCGTTGTTCACCCGGCGGTAGCGTCGGGTTAGCAGGACAATACTTACTATTCCAAGTGACAACAATGTTATTACCCGAATTAAAAACCTGAGGTTTATCTGAATCACCGGGATAACTGACGGCTCTGGGATCAGATGATAAATCAACATAACCTTCATTGGCACTTCCGGCTGGAAACAATGGAGGAGGACCGCTACTCTCAATAATTCCCAAGGCTGAACTGAACATCGCTGTATTATCGAAGTTCATAGGAGAAGACCAAGTTTCCCCTTCGTCAATCGAATATTGAACAACCAAATCCCAAGGCTTCCTGACCTCTCTTGATTTCACATCATAAGCATCATTCGCCATGAATTGGGACTGTCCGTAAACGCTAATTAAAGTCTTATCAGGAAGTCGTAATATTTTTACTTTATTGGTGTCATCAATCCCATTTGAAATCACAGAAGGCCCGACTTGCGGGGTAAGAGTAAATACATCTGCTAAGCTATAGCTTGTAAAACCACAAAAAGTGGATCCGCAGATGATAACAAACATTAATTTGCTAATTTTTTTCATAACTGCACCTATCATTTACCGAGAATAATTACATACACCGACCATCAACCGGATATACAACTCATAACAGACAGGCTACAATCCCGGATTCTCATAACCCATCCGGTGTCCCCTTACAATCAACATAGCATGTATTCAGGAAAATTTATTTGATAGTTATCAACAAATTCGTGACTATTGGCTCATGAAAACAGTCTTCTAAATATGTTGTAATGTAAAAGAAGGGGTTAATTGGTTTTCATAACTTTGTGTAACAATTTTTATCCCTGTTCGTTTATCAAATATTAATACCAAAACTGAATTTCTTGTTTGGGGAAAACATTATGAAAAAGATTGTGAAAATATTTATACCGCTTTCAATTTTGGTTGGAAGCGTCTTTGCGGTTCAAGCTCTGGTTGCATCAAAACCGCCGATTGAAAAGAAACCCAAAGAACAACGAGTGGTTTCTTTATTTGTTGATGAAGTCAAAGCTGAAACAGTTAATCTGTCAGTTTCAACTTATGGAGAAGTCAATCCTAAAACCGAAATTGACTTGACATCTATGGTGTCCGGTCAAGTTGTCGAGATCTCAAACCAATTTGCTGAAGGTGGAATATTCACCAAAGGAGATGTTTTGATGAAAATTGATGACACCGAATATCAGGCAGCTGTCACTCGTGCAAAAGCGAATGTGGCTTCCGCAAAAGTAAAAGTTGAAGAGGAAATTGCCAATTCTAAAATCAAAGAAGATCAGTGGAAAAGAAAAGGTCATGCAAATCCAAGTGATTATGCCTTAAATATTCCCCAAATAAAAGAAGCTAAAGCATTGCTTGAAGCTGCTCAAGCCGACTTAAAAAATGCAGAATTGAACTTACAAAGAACTCAAGTTACAGCTCCTTTCGATGGAAGAGTGTTATCAGAGAATATTGGTCTGGGACAATATATCTCAGCGAATACCGTTCTTGGTCATATTTTTGCAACAGATGTTGTTGAAGTCAAAATGCCTTTAACAGACAGCCAGTTACAAGAGCTGAACCTTCCCATTGGTTTTGTTGCCAATATAGACAATGCTCCCAAAGTGACATTTACTGCAAAGAATAGTAAAGAATCCAGTCAATGGGATGGAAAAATTGTACGAACTCAAGCTGCTATTGATAATCAAACACGTTTGATTTATGCCATTGCAGAAATAGCGAATCCTTACAATACCAGTGAATCAAGCTCAATGCCAATGGCAGTTGGTTTGTATGTCGATGCCAATATCCAAAGCAAAAAAAGCCAGGACACCTTGGTCTTTCCAAGAGTTGCATTACACAATAACGAAAAAGTTTATGTTATCAATGATGATGAAGAGTTAGAAATCAGAAAAGTTGAAGTTTTATCAACATCCGCTGACCTTGTTCATGTTTCCAATGGTGTAAAAGCAGGTGAAAAAGTGGTTGTTTCAACCACTCCAACGGTTATTGATGGTATGAAAGTTAAAGCTATCAGCCGTGATGAAGAATTACAAGCACAAGCTGTTTTATCTCATTCTGAAAAACAAGGTTAATAATCATGAATAATTTAATCGCATGGTGGGCAAAAAACTCAGTTGCAGCTAACTTGTTGATGGTTGGTTTGTTGATTGCGGGCTTTATTGGCTTCAATAATATGGAACGCGAGATGGACCCACAAGTTCGCTTTCCGGGTTTGCAAATTGGAGTTTCATGGCCGGGTGCTTCGCCACAGGAAGTTGAAGAACAAATTGTCGCAAGAATCGAAGAGTCGGTTCGTGATTTGGATGAAATTGAATGGGTTCGCTCTTCCTCAAATGAGGGTCGCGGTGAAGTTTATATTTTAGCGAATCAAAAAGCAGATTTCACACAGTTTATGAATGATGTGAAAATCAGGGTGGATTCCATTACTTCATTCCCAGGTGATATTGAACAACCGGTAGTTCAACAATGGGTTAATCGCAATGAATTCATCCGAGTTGCCGTTTCCGGTGATTTGAACGAGCAAGAATTGAAAGAACTTGCTGAACAACTTCGTCGCGAGGCTGCTAATTTACCGGCTATCAGTATCGTTCAATTATTCGGCATTCGTTCTGAAGAAGTTTCAATCGAAGTTGGTAAAGAGTCGTTAAGACGTTATAACCTGACCTTTGATGATGTTGCTAGTGCCATCAGAAAAAGTTCTATCAATCAATCAGCCGGAGCAATTCGGACAGAAGCCGGTAGTTTTCAGTTAAAAGTCAGAAATCAAGCCAATCATGAAAAAGATTTTTCGGACATTATCATTCGCCAAACCTCTGATGGGGGCACAATCAGAGTGGGTGATGTTGCAACAGTTATTGATGGTTTTGAGGATAATCCAATATTAGCAACACTTAACGGCGAACCTACTATTCTGCTTCAGGTAATGACAACTGAAACTATGGACATAGTAACGGCTTCGCAATCAATTAATCAATGGATTGCTGAAAGGCAAAGCACACTGCCGAAAGGTGCCAAGTTGACTTTGTGGACCGATCAGGCAGAAGACTTTAACGGTCGAATGACAACAATCGGTAGTTCTGCTTTCATGGGATTGATTCTGGTATTGA
This sequence comes from Gammaproteobacteria bacterium, assembly GCA_041395445.1. Taxonomy (NCBI): domain Bacteria; kingdom Pseudomonadati; phylum Pseudomonadota; class Gammaproteobacteria; species Gammaproteobacteria bacterium. The sequence continues at coordinate 444,368 of JAWLAO010000001.1, forward strand.
TTGTTCTGATGTTGACACTCAGACCGAAAGTGGCGTTCTGGGTGGCTTTCGGTATCGCAACAGCTTATGCCGGTGCTTTTGTATTGCTACCGTCAGTTGGTGTTTCACTCAACATGTTATCGACTTTCGCATTCCTGCTCGTTCTTGGAATTGTGGTTGATGATGCTATTGTTGTCGGCGAAGGAATTCATAGCGAATCCGATCGAATGGGTGGAGGAATCAAAGCTGCCATTTCAGGAACTCAGATGGTTTCTAAACCGGTCATCTTCGGAGTCGTAACGACGATTATGGCATTCTTACCTTGGTTGTTTTTAAGCGGTTCAACCAGTGAATTCACCAAGCACATCACTTGGGTTGTGATTTTAGCTCTGGCTTTCTCACTGGTTGAATCATTGCTAATATTGCCATCCCATTTAGCGAATATGAAACCGCGTGAATCCAAATCATGGTTTACCAGATTTCAAAAATCCATAGCAAATTCCATTACATCTTTTGCACAAAATTATTATCGCAAAATCGGCAATTGGAGCCTCAAATACCGTTATGTAACAACCAGTTTGTTCATTGGAATTATTATTGTTGGATTCGGACTTTTTGGCAGTAGCTGGGTGAAGAAAAGTTTTATGCCGGAAATTGAATCCGATGAACTGATTGTCAATGTGGTTTTACCTGAAGGCGCACCCTACTCTCGTGCTTTGGAGATATTGAAACAGCTACAAGTTGCTGAACAAAAACTGGTCGATGAAGTCAACCAAAAATCAAATGGTGAAGATCAATTGATTGAAAACTGGTACACACGTTCACGTCGTGACAGTGTCTTGGCAATCGTTAAACTCGTACCACCTGAGAAAAGAACCTTAAGCAGTAAAGAAGCATCAATTCGTCTTCGTGAACTTTTAGGTGATGTTCCGGACGCCAAAGAAGTGAGCGTGCGTTATACACACGGAAACAACGAACCCGGTTTTGAGTTATCAGTCCGTCATCCAGATTTAGAGTTGCTAAGAGCCGCTACCGCAGAATTGGAAGAGCAATTAAGAACTTACGATACACTTTATGATATTCGTAACAATATGATTGGTGTCTCCGATGAAATCAGACTAACCATGAAACCGGGAACAACAAAACTAGGATTAACATTGGCAGATGTCAACAAACAAGTCAGACAAGCCTATTTTGGTGAAGAAGTGCAACGCATTCCTCGAAATGGTCAGGATGTTAAAGTGAAAGTCAGATATCCTTTGGAGTCCAGACGTTCGATGGAAAGTCTGAAAGATTTCCATGTAAAAACATCCGACGGCAGAGAGATACCATTGCTAGCAGTTGCGAACTTAGAATTCGCACCCGGAATCAAAAGTATACAGCGCTGGAATGGAAGTCGTGCCGCCAGAGTGAGTGCCGATTTGAAAGAAAATGTTTCTGATGAAATCATGAAAGATCTGAAAGATAACTTCTTCCCGCAATGGAAAGAAAAATATCCCGGAATCCAAACCGGTTCTGTAGGTCAGGCTGATGGTGAGAAACGCTTTGTTAAAGAAGTAACCGGGCTTTACTTCATGGCAATATTTGCGATGTATGCTCTGCTAGCAATCGCTTTCAAAAGTTATTCTCAACAAATCCTCATCCTCGTTGCGATGCCATTTGAATTTGTCGGTGCGATTTATGGACATATCTTTACCGGTTTAACAATGGCAATATTCAGTTATTTTGGAATCGCCGCGGCTGCCGGTGTTGTTGTGAATGACAACTTGGTATTGATGGATTATTGCAATCGGCTGAGAGAGCAAGGCATGAAACCTTATAAAGCCATTGTTGAAGCCGGTGTACAAAGATTCAGACCCATCTTTTTAACAACTTTAACAACGGTGATAGGACTTTTACCTATGATGCTCGAACGCTCGACTCAAGCCGCATTCCTGCAACCGGTTGTGGTTTCTTTAGCGGCAGGTGTGATGCTGGCATTCTTCGTGACATTATTATTAGTTCCTGCACTCTATGGTATTGGTATTGACATCCGCTCAGGAACAAAAAGGCTTATTGCCCGAATCAAATCATGGTTTGTTAAAGCCGATAAAAACGAAATAATTATAGGTCCAAATCAATCAAACTAACTCGGGCAAATTTATTCACAACATGAAAAACCTCCTCCTTTTCATGTTGTGAATTTTTTTATTGATCAGTAGATTTTTTTTCTTCTGTATCATGTATCTTAATTTCACCTTGTTCAACCAAACCATCTTGCAACCTGAAGTCTAATTTGTATTCATAAACAAAGTTTCTTAAGGATTTTTTTAGTGTCTCAGATGAAGCATTTGAAACTGTCATATTTCCAACATTTCCATATCCAATTTGTGGTGTCGTAATGATTGCCAAATGGTTCGGCACCCGACCTTTTAGATGTGTTCCTGTGAGTTTGAAATCCTTACTCCACGCCAAGCGTCTTTCAAAAGTATTTGCAACATCATAGGTTTCAAGCAACTTTGCTTTCAACTCTTCTGCCCGACTCAGTTCATCCGGCGACAGAGTTTGATTCAGCTTGTCCAATAAAGCTGAAGTTTTTTCAGCATAAGGACCTTTATTTGTGGGAACCAGAGACAACCACGCATAACCTCTCACATTATCGTTTTCCTGAAGATACAATAGCCCGACAAAATGCATCGCAAAAGTATTGCCATAAGATGCTGCCCTTTTAAAATTGTTGATTGCGCTTTTATTTAAACCATCATAGTGGTCTTTTGCCCCCAAATAAGTGTAATACTCATCGGGATTAACAACCTCTCCGAGCTCATTAAAATGCAAACCATAGCTTCCAACTGATATTTCATCATCATTTTTACTATGTACAGAAAAAGCTAAAAGAAAAGCAAGAAAGAAAATAGATTTATTCATAATGGTCTCATCTCGTGTAAATGATTTCATCATAATATCTCCGCATCCTGAATATTAACTGAATGAAAAATGAATATCAAATTTGGAGTCACAAACCAATCGCTCAGGTTCGTAATCAAAAGATTCTGAGTCGTTGATTTACAGTACATTAGGATTGACTTAGCCAATATTCGGTTATATTTGATAGGCAGAGCCCATCTCACAAATTTCTACCATGAAGGTCATGAGGTTCATGAAGGTAATTTCAGTATCTCTACCAAACTTCATGTTCTTCAATCACTTTATGGTTTATTTTTCTTCAAGCAATTTAACGATTATGTTTCGTTCAAGAATGATTATCTAAATTTCTCGACATAGCCAATCGAGTTCCGGCAATATAACAGATAAAAACAACGCAAATCCAAACCAGATACGAACCAATGGGCAAGTATTTAAACCAGTAAACCGGCCACAAGAATGCGTATAAAAAGTTAATAATTGAATCCACAAAAAACTCTACGAATAGAACCAATACAGATTTGATAATCAGGCTCTCTGTTCCGATAAAACTTTGCACAAAGTCGATAACTTCGTAAATTTCAATATGCAGGTAAGTGATAAAGGTCAACACACCATAAAAACCGCCACCAAATTTCATCCACTTTTTATACAGAAATGCTTTCCAAAACTTTTGCTGTTTGATTTCGGTGTTTTTAAATTCCTGTTTCAGCAATTTGGTGTTTTTAGCGGTCGCTCCTGTTTCTTTTCTGGCGACCAGAACCAAAAAATAGGATATAAGCCCGACCGGCAAACCTGCAAAGAGTATGGATTTAAGAACATCATTAATCATTCCGTTTGTTCGCTATCTCACAATCATAGTTGGATCACCAAGCAATTGATATCCTAACAAAATATCTTTCCTCTCAGGATTGGTTTGTGCATATTGTTTTAACGCATAGTTGAATGCTTTGCCTAATGTCGGATTGCGGTTGGAATTGATATATTGTTTGAAGTATTTAACAAACTCAGTTTCACCATCACTCTTTGTATATGTCGATGAACCAATGGTAGCCACAGCTCCGTAACTTGGAGATTGCAGTAAGGCTCCGGACAGGTATTGTTTGATCGGATCAACAAAATACGAATTCCAACAACCCAATTGCATAAAGACTGTCGGTGGATTTTGCAGTTCAGCAACATTATTAACATCAAAAACATTGTCCTGACTCCATCGTGTTGGTGATGAATGCCCTATCCAGTTGACAAATGCCGATCCACTATTTAAGTTCTCAATTAATTTTTGTCTGGCTTGTTCAATTCCAAGTTCATCAATTCGGATGAGATTCGATTGTAGAGGACTTTGCAATGACAAATCTGCGGCTATGGCATTAAAACGATCGCTGTCCTTGTTATCGGTGATAAATATTTCTGAATTAAAATTTTGGTAATTGTAAGTGCTGATTTTATTCAACAACTGTTGCAATTCGGTTGTGTTATTGGCTATCAATCGACCGAGAGGGATGTCTGCAACATCATCGTTATCGAAATCAACAAACGGAACATCTGTTGGTGCATGATGAATGCCATCTCCGGTATTGCGATAAAAAGTCGGAACAATACTCACTGCGTTGGTGTTGAGATAATTTTTATAATCATACTGATCAGAGCCAACAATCATGACATATTGCAGGGGATTTTTTCTGTGCAATTCGGCAATAAATTGTTTGAGTGCATTTGGATTGTTATATGTGTCAGAGAATGATGTTATCACTGATTCCACATCAAATACACCAACATTAAATCCTTGTGCCTGTTTTTCGTTGATATAATTCTGCAAATAAGGAATAAAATCACTTCGCGTCAAAATCAAAAAATCGGTTTTAGAGTATTGCAAACTGCTCGTTGCCAGCAATTTTGGAGAATGTGTTTTGTTGAGTTCGCTGATATAAATTTGCGAAGACTCAAACGGATTACTGAAATGCAATTGCAAAGACCATCGCAAATAGCGAATCTCAGCATCTTTCAAAACGTATGTTTTATTTGCTGTTTTTGAAAAAACAAGTAAATCATCACTATTAAACCCTTCAATTTGATAATGTTCACTCGCTACACCTTCAAAATCAATTTGTCCTTCATTAGCAATAAAACGACGAGGATAAGTTACATTAAATTTATTAAGATTCACCAAGTCATAATCGTAACCGCTATCGCCGGGCTGAAAGAGTTGAACTGATAAGGAGTTATTCGTTACATTTGAGGCATAGTTAAAAATATCAACTTCCTGTTGTCCATCAAATGTCTGGAATACGGTTTCGCTATCATTAATTTGCAAGCCAATATTATGGTCATCATTTGTTCCCGGAAAGTCCGTTACGCCAACAATATTGGCAGAAACAGTCACAGGATTGGTTGGACTGACATATTCTTCAGCCAGTGCTGAAAGCTCAAATTGCCAGGATGTAGTTTTTGGTTCTGTATAAACTAATAACTTTTTCATCATCCAAGGATCAGATGAGGAACTGGAAAACTCGTAATGATTATTTTCTTCAATCGTTTGATTAGCAACATAAAACTTAGGACTGTCAGAACTATAGTTCGGTGCCGCTTTCGCTTCTTGAATTCTATTTGTATTATTTTGAACAATCTTCAGTGTGTAAATGGCTTCATCACTGTAAATGGAATTTGCTTTATCACCCAAAAAATAGATGGCATCATTTTTCGAGATTGATTTGGAATTTGAATCTAAATAAAGTGGAATAGTTTCGTTATTGCGTGTGAGTTGAAGGTTTTTTATCGACTTTCCAACAACATTGAAGTTTTGTGATAATAAGTCCGAAACTAAAACCCGTTGAATTCCTGAATCACTGACCAGAACCTTAATTTGAGTTTGATAAATTCTAGCGCTGCTTTCCAGTATTTTTTCATGCTTAGATTGACTCCAATCGATGTTTACATTTTTTTCTTCAATTCCATATTGTGTATTTTTCAGTACATAGTCCAAACGATGTTCAGTACCATCAGTATCAACCGAAGCGAGAATTACAGCATCGGGATTAATTTCCTTCAATCCGAAAGAGTAGTTGTTCGGTTGATCCGAAATGATGAGTTTTTGATTCAGCTTGTTGCCATTGGAGTCGTAAAGATTAAATCCCAAATGCTTAAATTCAAGGCCTGTTTGCCAAGAAACAATATTATCATGGTATTTGACTGTATTCACATACACAGGTGTTGCGATGGTACAGTTGGCCGAACCGGGCGTTGGAACATAAAAATTCCCAGACCCATCATCATAAAATCCGAGGGGACTAACTCCATCTGTGAAACAACGCAACCATGATTCTCCATCAGAACTTGTTGGATAATCGTGAGACCATATAACTGTTTGTACTCCACTTGTGCAATCACCCAATGTGGTTGGTTCATATAAAGATGCCCAAGTATTTGTTACAGAGCTGTTACTGAATTGAGATACTTGATTACCACTTGAATCCGCAATACTGAAACCAAATCCACGCCCATCATCTTCACCACAAATATGGTAAAACCCTCCGGCGGGAACTGTAACGCCTGGTGGAATCAGCCAGCTATTGTTTGTGCCTACTGATGGATCTCCGTTTTGTACCTGATTATTTGATATACAATAACCTGATAAATCAACATCGGTGGCACCATTGTTGTAAAACTCAATAAATTCGTCATCTGCGTTGTTTCCATTTGAAGACCCATCTTCACCGTAAACACCATCTCCATCACAATCTTGTCCCAAATTCGTGACCGGAGATATGTCTCCCGGATTAAAAAGAACTTCGTTCAGAACAATATCAGTAATATTAGGGTCAGGTGGTGCAGAGATCGAAGAAATAGATACACACAACAAAACAGCAGCCACAGGTGATTTTAGTAGTTTCATAACAATTTTCCCATCCAATTCCGACTCCATTATATTTGATTATGAAGAGAAAACAAATTACGTAACGGTTGAGTTTACAATATCTTACATATTGAAAGGAAAATCAGGCGAAATTCATAGTTCTGTAACACTATGACTTTAGAGTTCAACGACTAAACACCGTACTGCTTTTTGTAATTTTGTACTTTTTTCAGCTTTTCTTCATCATCTGCCAAAAATCGAATCAAATCATCCAAAGATGCAATGGCCACGGTTTGAAGTCCGAATTGTTTTTGAAGCTCTCCGATTGCCGATAACTCACCCTGCCCTTTTTCCTGTCTGTCTAATGCAACGGCAATTCCGGCAACTTGTGCTTGATTGTTTTGAATCATTTCAATAGATTCTCGAACCGATGTTCCAGCAGAAACCACATCATCGACAATCAAAACTTTGCCTTTGAGTGGAGCACCGATGAGAACGCCTCCTTCGCCGTGATCTTTGGCTTCTTTGCGATTGAATGCCACAGGTATGTTTTTACCAAAAAGTTTGAAATATGCCGTTGCAATCGTTGTTGCAATTGGAATTCCTTTGTACGCCGGTCCATACAGCATATCAAATTGCAAACCGCTTTGTTCAATGCTTTGAGCATAATACTCGCCTAAAAGAGCTAATGATTCCCCATCATCAAAAAGTCCGGCATTAAAAAAATAAGGTGAAATCCGACCTGATTTCAGAGTAAATTCTCCAAATCTCAACACCTGTTTTTTTAAAGCCAGTTGAATAAAATCTTTTGCAATTATCATTTCACACTCCCGAAGCCATTGAAAACAAACCATAAGTTATGGACATTATGGGTGACGAAATAATATGCGATAAAACTCCGGACGCCAATAAGGCGACAATAATGAACATTCCATACATCTCAGTTTTCGCAAATTTATCGCCGATTTCTTGAGGCAAGAATCCATGCAGAACTCTGCCTCCATCAAGCGGTAAAATTGGAATCATATTGAAAATCATCAATACGACATTAATCATAATCCCTCGGAATGCCACACCAACCAAAAACATCAATGTACTGGATTCAGTCATCACCATCAATACGACTTTTGCAAAAATAGTCCAGAATATCGCCATCAAAAGATTAGAAATCGGTCCCGCTAATGCCACCCAAATCATATCTTTTCGGGGATTTCTCAAACGATGAACCATTACCGGAACAGGCTTTGCCCAGCCAAACAGAAACGGTGCTTTGGTCAACAGTAATAATCCCGGAACGATGATTGTACCAACCGGATCAACATGGCTGACCGGATTTAAGGTTAAACGCCCTAAATCTTTGGCTGTGGGATCACCAAAATAATTCGCCACCCAACCATGAGCCACTTCGTGAAGAATAATTGCCAATGACAGCGGCACAACCCACATTGAAATATTTAAAATCAGATTTTCATCCATATTGATTCTCGGAAAAATATTCCAGAATTTTATCATATTCAACAACCAGATAAGTATAATATGACACCATTAAAAACAATTACGACCCGAATGAAAATTACAACTGCCAACACCAATGGAATCCGTGCTGCTCAAAAGAAAGGCTTTTTTGAATGGTTGCAAAAAGCCAATCCTGATGTGGTTTGTATACAGGAAACCAAAGCTCAGGTGCATCAGCTTAAACCTGAAATTTTCATGCCCGAGGGTTATCATTGTTTTTATCATGATGCCGAAAAAAAAGGCTACTCGGGAACTGCTATCTACAGCAAAATTAAACCACAATCCGTTAAAACCGGCATTGGCTGGGATGAGTTTGATAACGAAGGTCGCTGGCTGGAAGCGGATTTAGGCAATCTGACCGTTGTTTCACTCTATCTTCCATCCGGAACTTCGGGAGATATTCGTCAGGATTTCAAATATCAATCGATGGAACGACTGGAACAGGAATTTGAACGACTGAAAAACTCCGGCAAACCATTTGTTATTTGTGGTGACTGGAATATTGTTCATAAGGAAATTGACATCAAAAACTGGAAAGGCAATCAAAAAAATTCAGGCTGTTTGCCTGAAGAAAGAGCCTGGCTGACAAAGCTACTTGATGAAATTGATTTGCTCGATGCATTCCGTGCTGTTAACCAAGAACCTCACAACTACACCTGGTGGTCCAATCGCGGACAAGCTTATGCCAACAATGTCGGATGGAGAATCGACTATCACATCACCTCTCAGGATTTGAAAGATAAAATCATCTCCGCAGAAATTTATAAAGACGAAAAATTCTCCGACCATGCCCCACTGACGTTAGAGTATCAGTTGTAGAAATTTGTTGAAATTTTTGATTGGTAATCAAACAAATGCGGAGTTGATATCCCAACTCCAGGCGTAGTATTTTTCCTCATCCTCAAAAACCATATACACATCATTATCATCTTCCCATATGACATGTGTCCATTTTGGATTAGGAATGAGATTTTGATTTTCTTCAAACCAATCGGGACAAATTTCTTTAATTTTCTGTTTGGCATGTGATAACTCAACGTCGATAAACTGAGTTGCTGTAAAGATTTCTTCGGCTTCATCCAAACTCTTCACATCCCGTTGATGAAAAACCGTCTGCCAGAAGAAATGCAAAACAGACTGAAACTGCTCTAATCGACACGAATAAAATACAACCGATTCACCAAAATCAATCGGCCAGATTTTCTCAAAAGAATACTCAATTTCAATCGGCGGAGTGAAATTCAAAACTCCTTCCCGAATTAATTTTTTACCGTAGTTTTGGATAGACATTAACTATTTCAATTAGTAAAGTGCAATTAGTAAGGGATATTGCAGGAAAAATGTATCAAATCAAGGCTTAAAATGTGAAAGTTCAATTAGCAGTTAGATTGAGGTAGAAATTCTTTCTATCAAGGCTTGAAATACGAGCATACAAGCAGTATGTCAGTATTTTATAACGCAGAGAGAAGGAATTTCTACCCCAATATCATTGCTAATTCATTAGCATTCCGCCGTTTATGTGCAACGTCTCGCCCGTGATATACTTACCCATATCCGATGCTAAAAACAAAACTGCATTGGCAATATCCTGAGCTTCTCCCAATGTTCCAAGTGGTACATCTTTGATAAGTGCTTGTTTGGCATCTTCGTTCATGTCTTTGGTCATGTCGGTTTGGATGAAACCGGGGGCAATGACATTGACGGTGATTCCTCTGGAACCAATTTCTTTTGCCAGAGACTTGCTGAATCCAATCAATCCTGCTTTAGCAGCCGCATAAGCACCCTGTCCGGCATTTCCCATGCTACCGATAACTGAACCAATGGTGATAATTCTTCCGCCTTTGGCTTTCATCATTGGACGAATACAGGCTTTGGACAGACGGTATACAGATTTTAAATTGGTATCCAGAACCATATCCCACTCATCATCTTTCAGACGCATGAGCAAATTGTCTTTGGCGATTCCGGCATTGTTAACCAAAATTGTTGGCAACTTATCTTCTTCTTTAAGTTCATTCATCAAGTTGTCAATACTTTCTGCATTGCTCACATCCAGAACTTTACCACAACCTTGAGCGCCAAGTCTTTCCGATATTGCCTTAGCTCCGGCTTCGCTTGTAGCGGTTCCGATAACATAAGCTCCTGCTTCAGCCAAAGTGTCAGCAATAGCAGCACCGATACCACGGGATGCTCCGGTTACTAATGCAATTTGATTCTCGATTGATATTTTCATGATTCCTGATCTCCCGCATTGACAGCTTGATTGAAACCATCAGCTGTATTCAAACTATAAATATTCCACGTACGATGAGTTCGTTTTGCCAAGCCTGATAAAACTTTTCCGGGCCCACATTCAGCAATGTTTAAAATGCCTTTATCAATGAAAAACTGATTGGTTTGTGTCCATTGTACGGATTTGTATAATTGCTCAACAAGAGCTTTTTTGATGTTTTCAGGTGAGATATGAGGCATGACATCGCTGTTATGAACCACCGGAATTTCCGGAGATTTGATATCAATGGTGACTAAATCCTCTGCCAGTTTATCGGCTGCCGGTTGCATTAATGCACAATGTGAAGGCACGCTCACAGGCAAAGGCATGACTCTTTTGGCGCCGGCTTCTTTTGCCAGTTCAGCTGCTTTTTCCACAGCTTCTTTACTACCGGAAATCACCACCTGACCCGGAGAATTGAAATTCGCTGCCGTTACATTTCCACCGGCATCGGCTTGCTGGCATATTTCCACCACTTGCTGGTCTTCCAAACCAAGAACTGCCATCATTGCTCCTGTTCCTTCAGGAACTGCTTCCTGCATGTACTTACCGCGTTTATGAGTCAGTAAAACGGCATCTTCAAAATTTAATGCTCCGGCACAAACGAGCGCAGAATATTCGCCCAAACTATGCCCTGCCATAAAAGTTGGTCGTACGGGTGATTTTTCTTTCCATAATTCCCAAATCGCAACCGAGGAAGTGAGCAATGCCGGCTGAGTGTATTGTGTCAGATTGAGTTGATTGTGAACATCTGATGCCACCATTTCCATCAAATCGAGTTCCAATACGTCGCTGGCACGAGCGAAAATATGTTGAATTTGAGGAAAAGACTCATACAAGTCGGCAACCATTCCAACTGCTTGAGAGCCCTGCCCCGGAAATACAAAAGCAAGATTTTTCATCTTTTTGTCCCCTTTTGAAATTGATTTTAAAACTGTTTGAATTTAGAGCTTCAGCAAAGCTGAACCCCAAGTGAAGCCGCCACCAAACGCTTCAAGCAATACTGTTTGACCCGGTTTAATTTTTCCTTCACGAATTCCAATATCCAATGCCATTGGAACTGAAGCCGCAGATGTGTTTCCTGTATCTCCGACAGTTACAATCACTTGATCCATGCTCATTTTGAGTTTTTTGGCAGTTGCTGTAATAATTCTTAAATTGGCTTGATGAGGAACCAACCAGTCGATATCCGATTTGTCCAGATTGTTGTACTCTAATGTTTCATCAACAATACGACCCAAAGTTGTGACTGCAACTTTAAAAACTTCATTGCCTTTCATGGAAATAGCAATTTCTTCATTCATACCAACCGATGGACCAACATTGGTTTTCAGCAAATCAGCATAATTTCCGGTCGCATGAATGTGTGTTGAAAGGATTCCCGGTTCATTACTTGCCGTCAAAACCGCAGCTCCGGCTCCATCGCCAAATAATACGGCTGTAGTACGATCTTGCCAGTTGACGATTCGAGTTAAAGTTTCGGCTCCAACAACGAGAACATTTTTATGAGTTCCTGATTTAATGAAATTATTCGCAACGCTTAGAGCATAAATAAATCCACTACAAGCAGCATTAACATCCATAGCTCCGATTTTTTTCATGCCTAATTTACTTTGTAATAAACATGCTGTGCTTGGAAAGACCAAATCAGGAGTTGTTGTTCCGACAACAATTAAATCAATATCTTTTTTGTTTAAACCAGATGCTTTCAGAGCTTTTAATGAGGCTTCATAAGCCAAATCAGAGGTGTATTGACCTTCGGCTGCGACGTGTCTTTGTTTGATTCCGGTGCGTTCCTGAATCCACTGATCACTGGTATCGAGTGTTTTTTCCAAATCAGCGTTAGTGATGATTTTTTCAGGCAAATATCTGCCTGTACCGATAATTTTCGAATAAATTGTCATGTATTAATTCTCCAGTGATTTTCTCATGCTTGCAATAACATCATGCTGAGAAATATTATAGGCTTGCCGGATAGCAGAGGTAAACGCCAAGGCATTACAATTGCCATGACTTTTAACAACAAGACCGTCCAGACCAAGTAAAAGTGCACCATTATACTCATCTGGCTCAACGATACGCATCCCTTTTTTAATTTTTTGCCACAATGAAGTTTTCGGTGAATCGCAACTTTCGTTTTTGATATAGGATGCCATTGCTTCACAGGCTTTGATGGTGATATTGCCGACGAAACCATTGCAACAAATCACATCGGCATAACCATTGAACAAATGCGTTCCTTCGCAGTAACCAATATAATTGATATCAGATTCGTTGAGCATAGCATCTGCTTGTTTGACCGTATCATCACCTTTGTTGTCTTCAATTCCTACGTTAAGCAATACCACTTCTGGATTGTTTTTTTGATAAACAGCTTTTTGATAGGCACAACCCAATCGTGCAAAATTATATAAATCGAAAGCCTTGGCATCCGTTGTCGCACCAACATCCAGCATTAATGCTCTTTTCGAACGACTGGGCAGCAATCTTGCCAATACCGGTTTATCAATCTCTCCTAACATGTTCATCCAGTGCTTTGCCAAAACGACCATCGCTCCGGTATTTCCTGCGGTCACGCAAATTGCTGATTTCTTTTGTGCCACATCTTTGATGGACATCGACAAACTGGAATCCCGTTTCTGACGTAGTGCCATAAAAGGTGATTCAGCCATGGAAACAGAACGCCCGCAAGCAATGAATTCAATCCGGGTTTGATCAATTGATGGCAAACGATGTGAAATTGTGTTGAGATAACTATTTGAAGCAAACACCCGGAAAACAACATCTTCCTGTTGTTTCAACATATTTATTAATGTGTCCAGCCTTTCATCAGGATAAGAGTCACCACCCATCAAATCTACGGCAATGATTATCTGTTCAGTTTTGGCTGGTAATTGTTTTTGCATAGCTGAAAGATTTTACAACGAAATCCGGAAAGACACAAAATCAACAATGGTTTTTCTTGATTCTGAACCCATAAAAAAACGAAGCCTGAAATTGAATTTCAAGCTTCGCTTCAATTGAAATAAATAATTTTTAAGACTGAATTATTCTTCGTCTTCTACAAAATCATCAGCCAAGTCAATGACTTTTTGACCTTTGTAGTAACCTTCAGCAGTTACATGATGACGAATATGCACTTCACCGCTCTCAGAATCAACTGATAAAGTACGGGCTTTCAAACTATCATGGGCACGTCTCATGCCTCTTCTTGATGGTGTTTTACGACTTTTTTGTACAGCCATGGTAATTCTCCAAATTATTTTAAATCTTGTTTTAAACTTTCTAATACTGAAAATGGATTTTCTTTTTCAGCAGGTAAATCATTATCATCCTGCTGGTCTGAATCATCACCGTCTGTTGCTGTTTCATCAAAAGGAACATCCGGGACAACCAGTATCAATTCATCTTCGATAATTTCCGGCAGGTTAATGTATCCATCCTCAAACCAGGAGGCTTCCATACCTACATCCAGTAACTCCTCATAAGCTAAATCATTAATAAAACCTATGCTGGAGTCGATATCCACCGGCATTAAATATCTTTTGCGACTAATCATACAAATCAATGGTAAATTAGTCTTAACTTTTACCTGAGCTTTTCCGGGTATTCTGTCAGCTCTTTCAAACTGAATTGAGAACTCGACTATTCCTTCACAATCTGCCAACATATCGACCAGCCTGGTCATTTGACACAATTCAATCTGTCCTTGATAGAGCCTCTGCCCGTTTATTGCCTTATCCAGAGCAACTTTCTCAGGTAACTGTTTCATAGCCGGCGGATTTTACTTGCTTTGCATCTGCATTGCAAATAAAAAAGTTCCTCAAAGCTATTAAATCAACCATAAACATTCCTTACAGACATTTTTTGTATGCTTGTTGGATTTAATTGGTAAAAAAATATTTCGCATGATGTGATACCAATAGTATTTTTTTGATAAAATGACGTTTTTTATATGAGCTATAACGTGCCTGAAAGCCTTAATTCTCTGCTACCATACAATGACAAACTCGAAAACAGGCAGCTTAATGAGATTGAGTTGTTAGTTATTCATTGCACAGAGCTCCCTGATATTAAAACCGCTCGAATTTATGGTGAAAAAGTCCATTACAGCTCAGGAACAGGAAACAGCGGACATTATTATATTTCAAAGAAAGGAGAGTTGTTCCAATGGGTTGAGTTAGACAGAGTAGCACATCATGTTAAAGACTTTAACAGAAATTCGATTGGAGTCGAATTGGATAATTTAGGACGTTTCCCCAACTGGCACAAAACCACTCATCAATATTTGCATGATTCTTATCCAAAGGAACAGATTTCAGCCTTGATTCAACTTATCTTGAAATTACAGAAAAAGTTACCAAATCTAAAGTTCATTGCCGGACATGAAGAGTTGGATACTCGATTGATGCCTTCTGAGAACAGTCCGGATATTTATATTCGTCGTAAAATGGATCCGGGATATTTATTCCCTTGGGACGAAGTATTAAAAAATATTAACTTAGAAAAATATAAATAATCAGGTGATTTATGGAGCCGATGCAACATTTACTTAAGTACTTTGAGCTGGAAAAACTGGAAGAGAATCTCTACCGAGGTCAGTCTCTGGATATTGGAACCGGTCGGATTTTTGGCGGACAGGTTTTATCCCAGGCACTTGGTGCAGCTTATCGGACCGTCGAGGATAAACATGCGCATTCTTTTCATGCGTACTTCCTGCGTGAAGGTGATGTCAAAAAACCGGTTGTTTTTCAGGTAGATCGTGCCAGAGATGGTCGAAGTTTTGATAACCGACGTGTGGTAGCCATCCAACATGGTCGTCCTATTTTGAATTTGGCTGCTTCATTTCAGATTGAAGAATCCGGATACGAACACCAAGTGGATGCACCTGATTTACCGAAACCTGATGAGTTGGATGAAAAACCGTTTCTAACTGCCAAACAAATGCAAAGTCTCACTCCAAGAATGCGTCGTTTGATGACGACTCAAGGACCGTTTGAATTTCGGTTTGCTGATGATATTGATCCTTTTGACCTGAATGCCAATGAGCCCATTCGTCAAATTTGGTTTAGAGCTCGAACTGAAGTTCCTATGAATCAAGCATTACACCGTCAACTGATGGCATTTGTCTCGGACTTTCATCTGGTTGCAACATCAACTTTCCCTCATCCGGTTTCATACCTTGATCCGACTCTGCAAATTGCCAGTCTCGATCATGCGATGTGGTTTCACCATGATTTGAATGTCAATGATTGGTTGTTATATGATTGTTTCAGCCCTGTTGCTAGTGAGGCACGAGGATTTGCACAAGGGCGAGTTTTTACTCTGGATGGAAAGTTAGTTGCACACACATCTCAGCAGGGATTGATACGCCAACGTGATAAAGCGAGAGATGGTTTTAAAAAACAACTCTGATTGTATTTCAATAAAGTTTATTACTCGGAAAGCTGAATCGTCATAAAAACACTGTTTGAATCTTTTTTGTAATTTGCAAAAGGTTCGCAAATTTTAAATCCGTGTTTTTGATAAAGTTTTCTGGCAGGGATAAAAAAATCCATCGAACCGGTTTCCAATTTAAGTGAAACATAACCACGTTCTTCTGCAACATCAAATATATATTCCAGCAGCTTTGAACCAACTCCCCTGCCTCTGACCGTTCGACTGACACGCATTGATTTGATCTCACCAGTGTGATTATCTAATTCTTTCAAAGCCGCACAACCTACTAGCTGATTATTATCATAACACGACCAAAAAGTGATTTCGGGAGATTTCAACCCTTGCAAATCCAATGCATGTTTACTTTCCGGAGGGGATACCGATAGCATATCCTCAATGTGCTCCTCTAAAAAAGAAATAATTTCTTCGCTAATTAGCTCGTCAATTTTGATAATCATTACAGAAACACACTTAGTTCTAAAAATTGGTTTTACCCAGAAGAAATTTAATAGAACAACTAATATAGTTCAACAAATATAAACATTGCAGACAAAAAAAAGCCTCCTGAAGACCAGGAGGCTAAAAAGGTCGCTGCCTGTATTTATCAATACTTGGTTACAAGGAAGAGGGAGGAAAAACCTTAATAACCGACAGCTGTATTACCATAGTTGCCAAACAAAGTTTGGCGGGAAATAAATAATGAAATTAAATTTCAACGACTATTCTTTCAAATAATCTGTTTTCTTTGACTTTAATAACTCAAACTAGTTCCATACCAGTTGTTGAAAAAAGCGTTTAATTTGAAAACATGTGCATTGTAAGCATTTCAAAATAAATTACAAACGAGTTGTTTTTATGGCTCGGATAAATTATACTAATGTGAAAAACATCCAAAATTATTATTTTAATGAGAAAATACAATAACATACCTCCACTTCGAGCATTAAAAGCATTTGAAGCATCAGCCAGACATCTGAGTTTTACTAAAGCTGCCGAAGAACTTTTTGTAACTCAGGCAGCCATCAGCCACCAAATCAAATCACTTGAAGACATGATTGGGGTGAAACTTTTTAAACGATATAACCGGTCTTTACAACTGACAACGGAAGGTCAGGTTTATCTGTTATCAATCATGGAAGCCTTAGAAAAACTGGAGAAATCAACACAACAGCTTGCAAACCGTAACGCCAAAGGAATGCTAAATTTATCACTTCTACCCTCTTTTGCAACAAAGTGGATGGCGAAAAGGATTTGGAAGTTTCAGGATAAGTTTCCTGAAATTGAAGTCAGTATTTCTGCATTTGAGTGGTTGGCAGATTTTAAAAAGGAAGATATTGATATTTCCATTCGTTGGGGAAAGGGAGATTGGGATGATGTTTATTGCGAGTTATTATTTGAAGAGCGGGTCTTTCCAATTTGTAATCGCAAAGTTTATAAGGCTCTTGGAAAGAATCCTTCTCCTGAAGTTCTACTGGATTATAAACTGCACCATGATGACTTCTCACCGGAGGATTGGGATATGTGGTTCACTGAAGCCGGACTCTCTCAGCACGAACCTATAAAAGGAACACGCTACAGTCATTCTGTGATGATGCTTGAGGCTATAGAAAACAGCGAAGGTTTTGCATTAGGAAGAACCACATTGGTTATTGATGATTTAAAAAGAAAACTGTTTTTTGCCCCTTTTAATATCAGTATCAAAAGTGATTATGCCTATTACTTTGTTTGTCCCAAAGGAAATGAAACGCTACCTAAAATAGCTGCTTTTAAAAAATGGTTATTTGCCGAAGCTCAAGCTAGTATGCAGTATGCTGAAGAAATATTTTCAGGAAATCATCAGCAATAAAAAAGCCGATACAAGAAAACGTTAACCCCTAAAACTTATATCGGCTTCACCCTTTTTATTGATTGATATAATGTGAAATACAATCTTTTGCCTAAAAACCAGGAGTAATGATAAATACTAAGAGACTAAATCTAATTTCTAAGCGTTTTTAATTATACTCAAATTTCGAGTTGTTTTATAATGTGTGTACAATAATGTGCACACTACTATGTCAAATAAACAAATTCAAATATCAACACCGGTGCAATTACAGGTTGCATTGATCCCTGTATGCAAGATGGTTATTCGATTCGGAATGCATTTTTATGAATTCGTCAGAAACATGCAAAAAGCATATATACATGCAGCAGAAGAAATCTTAAATGAATCTGACATCAAGCCAAACCATCAGGCGATAGCCATAAAAACAGGCATGGATCGGCGCACCATTGCAGAACAAAAGAACAATCCGGAAAGTCAAAACCATAACCCTTTAAACAAAATGGACATGGTGATTGTTCAGCTTCAACTCTATTTTGCCAAAGAAGACAAAAGCTCGATTTCAAATGTTATGTTGAAATCAATCATTGATTCCATATACGCAGGACACATTCGTTCAGGCGCAGTGATCGAAGAACTATTATCAAATAAAATTATTATTAAATCATATGACGATCATTACAAACTCAATCTGACTTTGCAACAACAACTTGCCGATATTCAAATGATGGCGGATGAAGTTGATTACACTGCAAAAAGATTGTTTCAAACTTACTACAAAAATATGTTTGATGACAAACATCAATATAAATTAGGGCAACAAACTGTTATTTCAACAAAAATCGCCCCCAGTAAACAAGCCACAGTTCTGGAACTCTTAGGCAAAGAGCTCCAGAATTCGAAGAAACGAATGGAAAAAATTCTCAAAGAGCATGAATCCAATGTTCCGGAAAACACTTACCCCGAACTTGGAGTGACTGAATTTCAGTTTAGTTCATTGGAATAGTTTGAATTGATTCGCAGAAATGAAAGATGTCTTATCATTCCATTTACAATTGATTCAAGGCTAGTAAAATACAGCACAACTATATGGAGGAAAATTATGAAAATTCATAGTTTTATGATTATTGCCGGATTGTTGATAATCACAAATATTGCAGTGGCTGATAAATTAATCATCGATAGGGTTTACGAGTCTGAAGCATTTAACGTTCCGCAAAGAGGTTTGTCAATGAACCAGGTCACCGCAACTTACGGTGAACCTTTAATGAAGTTTGATAGTATTGGCAACCCGCCAATTACGAAGTGGGAATATCCGGATTTTTTGGTTTATTTTGAAAGAAGTTGGGTGATTCGATCTGTTGTAAAAAAAGCCGATGAAACCGAACAAGGACCCAAAGCAATAAAGAACTAATTTTAAATCAAGCCCAACTCAAGTGCTTTCAAAACAGCGCGGGTTCGGTCTCTCACACCTATTTTTGCCAGAATATTGGAAACATGGTTCTTCACAGTTCCTTCGGCGACAAACAGTGATTTGGCGATTTCCTTATTGCTGTGACCACCGGCCATGAGTCTGAGAATTTCAGTCTCACGAGAAGTTAATGGTTCGGGCAAATCAAAACTGATAAAATCATTTTTCAAATCTTCAATGCCTTGTAGTATTTTGCGTGTGACTTGCGGACGCACCAAAGTTTTACCCTCGGCAACTTTTTTAATGCCGTCAACCAAATCTTCCAAAGGCACATCTTTCAGCAAATAGCCTTTTGCACCAGCCTGAACTCCGGCAAGCACTAATTCATCATCATCAAAAGTGGTAAGAATAATAGTCGGAGGTAATTGCTCACGCTTTTGCAATTCATGCAAAACATCCAAACCGGATAATCCGGGCATACGCATATCCAGTAAAACCACATCAGGCTTCGCCTCAGGAATCTTATCAATAGCTTGCTGACCGTTTTCTGCTTCACCAATTACAGAAATATCATCAGCAATTTCCAATAATGCCCGAACCCCTTGTCTGACCAGGTTTTGATCATCTACCAAATATACACTAATCATTTTCTAACTTGCCCTTAAAATAATATTTACACAAATTCCCTGAGACTTATTCAAAATCTCAATTTCTCCATTAAACTGTTTCACTCGTTCCCGAATCCCTGTCAGTCCATTGCCTTCTCTTAATGATTGACTATCACCTGTTCCATCATCCTCAATTGAGAAAATCACCTCATCATCATTTTTGCTAAAATGAATCCACAAATTTTTTGCCTGAGCATGTTTAATGCTGTTCGTAATTAACTCTTGAGTGCATCTTAGCATTGTCTGAGCCAATCGAGGGTCTTCAATCGTGTAATCTTCATCAATATCTATGTGAATATTTAATTTGGGTATATCATCCGTTAATTCAACGATTGCCTGGTAAAAATTCAGATTTCCTTTATTTCTAAAAGCACTGACGACGTTTCTCACATCCGACAACAATAAACGAGCGATACTTTGAGCTTTTTTGACATGTTCTTGAGCCTTGTTTTTGGTGATATGGGAAGCAACTTCCAGATTTAAGCTCAAGGCAGTTAGATGATGCCCAATCAAATCATGCAGCTCTCTGGATATTCTGAGCCTTTCGTTAATCCTTGAACTTTCTGCAAGCAATACCTGAGTGGCTCTGAGTTCTGAATTCAACTTCCTTAATTCCTCTTTGGCATTCTGTTGTCTGAAAGCAACCAATGATAAAACATAAGAAAATGATGAAATTCCAATCCAGTAAAATTGCAATATCACGCGACCGGCTTGCATGCTCTCAAATTCTTCCCAGTATTGCATATCCGCAAAAAGTTGCCATGCCAGAAGTAAATTCTGCAAAATTAAAATCAAAACACCTTGCTTAACCGACATAATCCAAGGCAACAGAATCGCTATAATGAGCGAGTAAAACATCCCGCTCATACTAATTGTTGACCAATTGATGATATAGATGACGGCAATCATCGCAAACAGAAGCACCCATTCATCTTTATTCAACTTTTCATGCCCAAGGTGCTTGGTCAGAAGAATAAAACCAATACCAAACGACAAATGGGACAACAACCATAGGATGCTTTTTGAGTTCAACCATTGCGGATCAATGAAAACCTTCATCACAAACGGCACTGATAAACTCAGCCAGATGATTAATCCTGCTAAGCGTATTAGTGAAATGTGAGAAAAGCGATTAATCATCATTTATAATAATTGTGTAAAACTATCTATAACACCATCGGGATTTGACAAGGCAATATCATTTCCATGATTATAACCATGAGTCACTGCATAAACACTGCAACCTGCATTTCTTGCGGCATTGATATCATGCTCGGAATCACCAATCATCAAACAATCCTTAATATCAACACCACATTTTTCGGCTGCAAACAACAATGGCCAAGGATCAGGTTTTCTGAACTTGACATTATCACCGGCACAAACAACGGTAAAAAATTGGCTAATCATATTCTGCTGGAGTAAAAATTCGGTAAACTCCAATGGTTTGTTAGTGATACATGCTATTTTGATATTGTGCGACAACAATAACACAAGCAAATCTTTAATTCCGTCAAATGGAACACTGTGTTCACCGACACAATCTCTGTAAGCCTTAGAGAAAATTGGAAATGCTTTTTGGAGAAATTCATCATCCGGTTTTTCCCCTGTCGAATCTGTCAATGACCGTTCAACCAATTTTAATGTGCCATTACCAATCCATGTTTTAACCTTTTCCAACGATGGTTTTGAAATATTTAATTCATTCGACATTTGTGAAACAGCGAAAGACAAATCTTTCGCCGAATCAATCATAGTGCCATCCAAGTCAAAAAAAACAGCTTTATATTTTAAAATATCAGCCTGCTGCATTATCTGACTTTATATTTGGCATTTGAAATTTTACGATATTTTTTGAGTTTAAAATTCGGATCACCCACCAACCAGAACCTTTCCTCCACAACGGGAACGCCACCAATTCTTTCTACCAATAAAACATCACCAAAAATATAAATTTCATCATCTGATTTTAAATCAGACAACTTGATTTCTGTTTCAATTTTATTTCCACCATTGCGATTTCGTTCTACACTCCGCCTCTTATCAAGAATATCTTTTGACAAGCCAACAACATCTGCAATTTCTTCAGAGTTGCTCTCACTATTTTGAGAAAATAATTTTTTATTATCAATCACATAGTAACTTTTATCATCTTTTTTTCTAAGCCCTGAGGATTTCAAATTCAAGTTTTCACCCAGTTTATATTGAGTGATGATGTTATTCGCCAAGCGATAAACGTATTGATTACCTGAATCACTAGCAACAACTTTATCATTTCGAATTAAGTCCTTATATGTGAGAAGGTTTTTTGCAATATCAATTTTAGGAGTATTTGTAGTTGCTACACTTTGTTTTTTTTCTACAGTTTGACTGTTTTGAGAGTTTGCGTTTCCTGTCTTGCCGGAAGATCCTTCATCAAACTCTAACAATGGTAACTCTAAATCCGGCAGTTCTGTTTGCAAATTAACTTTTGTATCTTCGTCAAGTTCCACATCTTCTCGGCTAACTGTTTCAATCATTCCGTCAGTTGTGATTTTTTCAGGTTCAGAAGCTTCGGTTTGTGAGAATACCTGAAAGTTTACCAATAAAAGCAAAGCTATCAATGAATATTTAATAAGTGAGTTTTTCATATTATTTACCAATACCTCCGAGGGTCAGTTTTAAGGGGTTAAGATGTTTTTCCAGTTCTTCTCTGGATAATTCGGTATGTTCTAATGCCACATCAATGACAGCCCGACCTTCTTTATAAGCCGTTTTAGCAATTTTTGCACCCAAATCATAGCCGATGATGGCATTCAAAGCAGTAACTAATATTGGGTTGCGATTTAATGATTCAGCAACGGTATCGTGATTGACTATGAATCCTTTAATCGCTGAATCCGCCATCACACGAATAGAATTCGACATAATCTCAATACTTTGCAAGATATTTAATCCAATAATAGGCAACATAACATTTAATTGAAAATTACCCGATGCGCCGGCAATTGAAATTGTGGTGTCGTTGCCCATAACCTGTGCACAAACCATTGCCATGGCTTCAGGAATCACCGGGTTTACTTTACCCGGCATAATACTGCTTCCGGGTTGTAATGAAGGTAATGCAATCTCGCCGATACCTGCTAATGGTCCTGAGTTCATCCAACGCAAATCATTGGCAATTTTCATCATTGTTGAAGCTAAAGTTTTTAGTTGACCTGAAAGTTCAACCACACCATCTTGTGAACCAATTCCTTCAAATTTGTTTTCCATGCTATGAAATGAAGAACCGGTTTTGGCAGAAAGTTGCGCCGCAAACTTCACACCAAAATACTTATCAGCATTGATTCCGGTACCAACCGCAGTTCCACCTTGCGGCAAATTACTCAAACGATTAGTTGCATCTGTGATTCTTTGTTTATTTCTCAATATTAAATCTGCCCAAGTATTTAATTCCTGAGCGAAAGTGACCGGCATGGCATCCATCAGATGCGTACGACCGGTTTTGACGACATCTTTTAGCTCTTCGGCTTTGGCACGGCAGATTTTTTCAATATAATCCAAAGCTGGAATTAGTTTTTCACGAACATTGAGAACAGCACTGACAGCAATTGTTGTCGGAATCACATCATTGCTGCTTTGTCCCATATTAACATGGTCATTGGGATGAACGTGTAAATCATCGGTGGATGCCAGATGCGAAATCACCTCATTACAATTCATGTTCGAGCTGGTTCCGGAACCGGTCTGAAACACATCAATTGGAAAATGTCCGTCCACATCGCCATTTTGAACTTTTTGAGCCGATTCAACAATTGCCGATGCAATATCACCATCCAGATATCCTAAGGATTTATTGACCAAGGCAGCAGACTCTTTTATCAAACCCAAAGCTCTAATAAACTCTCTGGGCATGGTGATTCCGCTAATTGGAAAATTATTAACCGCTCTTTGTGTTTGAGCTCCATACAATGCATTAGCAGGAACCTGAAGTTCCCCCATGCTGTCTTTTTCAATTCTATAGTCGTTCATAAAATATAAAATCCAAGTAATTAAAACTGAGATTTTTAGCAATCTCAAAATTTCTGATTCTCTCACAATTTCAATGAGTTAACCTCATCAAACTGTCGCCAAATCTCCTTTATCCTGTAACCATGACTTTCTGTCTGCAGCTCGTTTTTTTGATAATAACATATCCATCATCTGGAATGTGTTATCACCTTCGTCAATTCTTAATTGCAATAGCCGTCTGGTATCAGGATCAATTGCACTTTCTTTGAGTTGAATCGGATTCATTTCACCCAATCCTTTAAATCGAGTCACACTCACTTTTCCTGATATTTTTTCGGACTCAATTTTATCCAGAATTCGATCTCTTTCCGAACCATCGAGGGCATAATATTTTTGCTTGCCGACATCAATTCGGTACAAAGGAGGCATCGCAATAAACACATGCCCTGCTCTGACTAATGACTCAAAATGTTTTAAAAATAAGGCACAAAGCAAAGTTGAAATATGCAAACCATCAGAGTCCGCATCCGCCAGAACGATCACTTTTCCGTATCTCAAACCGGATAAATCGGTACTTCCCGGATCAACACCAATCGCAAC
Organism: Gammaproteobacteria bacterium; assembly: GCA_041395445.1. NCBI lineage: Bacteria > Pseudomonadati > Pseudomonadota > Gammaproteobacteria > Gammaproteobacteria bacterium. The sequence continues at coordinate 468,824 of JAWLAO010000001.1, forward strand.
TGCCAAATCATGAACTTCCTGAGATGCCATGACAGAAGAGGAATCCACTTCCCAAGTATTCAGGATTTTTCCACGAAGTGGCATGATTGCCTGAAATTCACGATTGCGGGCTTGTTTTGCCGAACCACCGGCAGAATCTCCTTCCACTAAAAACAGTTCGCCTTGTGAAGGATCTGGACTACTGCAATCGGCTAATTTTCCGGGTAACGCAGGACCGGCAGTAATTTTCTTGCGAACCACCTGCTTGCCTTTTTTCAAACGACTCTGTGCTTTTTCAATTGCAATCGCGGCAATTTGCTCACCGGTTGCAACATTTTGACTCAACCACAAGACAAAACTGTCTTTGACTGAATTCGCAACAATGGATGCAATTCCTCTGCTGGATAATCTTTCTTTGGTCTGTCCGCTGAATTGCGGGTCTTTCATCTTCACCGAAAGCACATAACTCACTCTGTCCCAAACATCATCGGGAGCCAGTTTAACACCACGAGGCAACAAACTATGAGCCTCAGCAAATTCCCGAATCGCTTCAGTCAAACCGGTCCTCAAACCATTCACATGCGTTCCGCCTTGTGCTGTTGGGATTAAATTCACATAACTTTCACTTAAAACTTCACCATCAATTTTCCAACTGACAATCCAGTCAACAGTTTCACCATCAACGGTTTGTGTTCCCTGAAACCCTTCAATTGGCAGAATTTCAGAACCGGACAAAGATTCTAGAAAATACTCTTGCAAACCATCGGCGTAATACCATTTTTCGTATTCTTTGCTTTTATCATCTTTATATTCAAGAGCCAGTCCTGAACAAAGCACCGCTTTTGCTTTGAGCAGTCTTTTTAAATTTCTCAATGAAATTTGAATGGTATCAAAATACTCTTTAGCCGGTTTAAATTTAACTCTGGTGCCGGTATTCCGCTGCCCGACAGTTCCAACTTCAGCCAATTCAGATACTTTATGACCATGCTCGAAGGCAATGTGATACTCTTTGCCATCACGTTTAACCCACACATCCAACCTTTCAGAAAGCGCATTGACAACAGAAACACCCACTCCATGCAAACCACCTGAAATCGCGTAGTTTTTATCAGAAAATTTACCGCCGGCATGTAATTTAGAAAGAATCAACTCAACTCCTGAAACTTTTTCCTCAGGGTGGATATCTACCGGCATTCCCCGACCATCATCAGCGACTTCAATGAAACCATCCTCACACAGCGTAACCTTGATAGTTTTGGCATGACCAGCCAATGCTTCATCAACAGAGTTATCGACAACCTCTTGAATTAAGTGGTTAGGACGAGATGTGTCCGTGTACATTCCCGGTCTACGTTTGACAGGATCCAGACCTGAAAGGACTTCTATATCACTGGATTGATATTGATTTGACATATAACTTTATTTTTCCTTTACGATTTTATCCACTTGATAGAACATCCCATGCTTGGAATTTGTTCAGTTGTTATTTGCCCTTCTTTCGCCAATTGTTTCATGGCATTGACCATATCTCTGGGTAATTGTTCTTCCGATTTATTTCTTCCTGCTGCATCCAGCCTGCCGCGATAATGCAATACACCTTGGTTATCCAACCCGAAAATATCAGGAGTACAAACAGCTCCGTAGGCTTTGGCTACTTCCTGAGTTTCATCCAATAAATAAGGAAAAGGGTAATTTTGTTCTTTAGCAACAAGCTGCATATTTTCAAAAGAATCTTCAGGATAATCATTCACATCATTGGACATAATTGCAACCACATTTACCCCGAACTTTTGCATCGCTAAAGCATCTTCCACTAGTCTTTCCTGAATGGATTTCACATAAGGACAATGATTGCAGATAAACATCACAACCAAACCATTTTCACCCATGCATTTTTGCATATCCCAGTTTTTATTATCCACTCCCGGCAAATCAAAATCGGGCATTTTTTTACCGAATTCAACATCAGGTGTATATGTTAAAACCATTACAAATCCTCTCCTAGAAAAATATCTTTAAACGCCACATAAGCTGAACTGTATGATACCGCCCCTAACACAAATATTAAGGAATAAAACAAAAGCGAATAAATCATTACAGCTACTACTGACTGATTCCCTAAAAGGGATACCAGTAAATTACCCAGCCAGTCGGTGGCAAATATCATAATCACTAATAATAAAATATAGATGACAGCATAAACTATAATTGCCGGAAGATTTCTCAATACTGCCAGAAAGCTTAATTTAATAGCATAAAAAGCCGAATAATTTGAAAAAACAAGAATTATCGGAGCAAATAAATTAATTGCAATCACAGGTAACAGCGACAAAGCACTTACCAATAGAAATTTTGACATGACTTCAGATTCAAGCAGTGATGAAAAGGTCGCATTGGAGTTTTCCTGTAAGGTTTGCAACTCAGAAACCAACTGCTCCTGACTCACACCCATCATTGTTAAAATGATTGTACTCACCATTTGAGCAACAATTATCATCAGCATAAGCAACAACCCATAACGAAACAGATTCAATCGATTAGGGCTATTGAAACCACTTAGCAAATATTCCAGTGACATTTTTTTGTTCTGTTCAATATCAGCGCATGCCAAACTTAACCCAGCCGTGACAAACGGCAATAAAAACAAAATTATTATCTGTAAGACCGGCACTAAGAATTTAACTGCAATTAACACCAACACAATTAAAAACAGAGAAAGTATCCAGATATTTTTATAAGGTGAGAAGTACCTGAATCCTTCATTAATCCAACGCCAACCCGACGAATAGCTAACAGTTCTTGGAGACTTAATATCGAACATTTCTAGAACTTAACGTATTCCACAATTTTTTTCTGCTTCGCTGAATAAACCACATAATAAGTGCTTTGTTCTTTTGTCATGGTAAAGAACATAATTTCCTCATTTGCGTATTTAGAAGAAATACTTTTAATCTCTTCAGCTTTCTTTGGAAACTGACTTAACATGTTTTCCTCAGACAATGAATGAGGATAAAGCATCAGTTTGCTATCAGAAATAGGTTCAATGTCTTTATACGAGTTATAAATATCGAGTGTCGATAGCTGATTGATATATCCATACTTCGGAGAAGAGAATATTCCCGGTTTTAATTCTTCATATTGAATATCACCATTCTTACCAAATTTTTCGGCAAGATAGTGGAATTGCCCACTATTAAACACCACCATACTTGGACGTCCACCATTGATAATATACAGTCCATAGACTAGTGCAGCTATTTGAATAAGTGCAATAATTGACAAATCCATAACTAAAGTTTCTTTGCCTTTTTTATAAACAATCAAGGTTAAAAGCGGTCCAATAATCACATCCACAATAATCAACAATTTCAAAGGTTCAATCACACCTGAAATTTCAAAGAATGGTTTGGGGTACCAAATATAGTAAATATTCAAGAACAGCAGTCCAATCACACCGGCACTGATTAAAAGGTGAATTAAAAACGCTTTAATTTTATTCATTATAATTTTCCAAAAATGTTTTCAGCTGTGAATTTATCACTTTAGCAAAAACCCGAGATTTTAACAAACTCTTACAGTTTAAGCGAGGGAATTTCTTATCAAAAAAATGCACCGCTTTCAGTGTTCTAAAAGCATCAAACCATTCGTGTATAAACTGACTCCATTTTTCTTTGGAATTGATTTGTTTCTTAGCTTTTTGAAATGCATTAAAGCAATTGAATTCATTGAAAAGTTCAGATAACAACTCATCTTTGGGCTGATCAATTTGTAAATTATTCTCCTGCCACAAACCCTGTAAATAGTTCATCCACTTTTTTAAATACACAAAACAATCAGGATTGTAATAGCAATATTCATCTGTACTATTCAAGTCAGCAATTTTTTGCAATGCCGGACCAGTTCCGAATGGAACTCTATCTGAAATTCTGGAATTGATGCTGATTTTGGAGCTTTCATGACAATATTTTACAGGTTTGATTTTTGCCAGTTTATTCAACAAGTAGAAATCCTCGCCGGCAGATCTTTTACTAAATCCTCTGACCTGCGGATAACAATACATACTGATAATCAAAGTGCTTCCTAGGGGAATATAGTTATACCGGCTTCCTGCAAAACAGATTCCAGCATGATAGTAACGAATTTTTAAGTCGTATAAAAATTGTAATTGTGTCAGTACCTCATCATCGCTGATATGTTCAAAATCAAGAACTAGAGCTGAATAACTATCATTATCTTCAACTGAGTTTTTAAAATAATCATGAGGCAATATCACATCCGCATCGGTTGAAAATATCCACGGTTTCTCAATTTTTCCTTCAGAAAACAACTTTAAAGCAATATCACAGCCAATTTTTCTGGCTAAACCAACTCCAAACTTCTCAGGAATTTGCAAATGACCGGAATTTCTGTCCACCAGCAAAATATCATATCGGAAATTTGATTTTATCAAATTGCAATTGGATAAGAGTCGATTTATTTTTATTGAAGAATCATGCAAATATTTAATCAATAAATTATTTTGCTTTTGCCAATCCTTGCTTTGCATGTGATTCTCAGGAGAATTCACGACCAAGATAACTAATATTGCATCATCGGTAATTTGTGAAAAAATTTGATTGAAACAATCAGGCTCTTCATTACAGACAGGAATAACCACTACAAATCTGTAAGAATAGGCAAAATCAGAGATTTCTCTGCTTTCTTTTTCGGCATAAGTTTCCAAATACTGATTGAGACTTTTACCAAATTTATTTTTCATTCTTACTTGGGGAAACTGAATATTTTGGTCTTAGATTGAAGAGGTTTACAAAAATTCAAATTAATATTTAAACTATTGTCTGCACTCATCCCGTAAAAACTGGCGAATCGCTTCTCCTTTTTGTTCTTTAGGAATACTGTTCATTCGATCCTGAGTAGCCTTAAAAAAAGGCGAATTACTCAATTCCCTGCTTTTTTGTTTCATAAAAGCATCTATGTTGGCTGCCCAGTTCGTCATCCATTCTTTATTATTTCTATTATCATTTGGGTCATTTGTATCAGCAGCATTGACCCAAAATCCGGACATTTGCTGAAAAGTGTATAGCTTACAAATATCAGAACCGGATGTTCTTTGTGAAATATTATCCCATTGCTCTTGCGGGTCAAAGTTATTTATTTGATTGAGTCTGTCCATGATATTTCCACTGCGTTGCTGCAACATCTGGTCTTTTATACAGTTTTGTTTGCAATTCGGATCAGCTCTGGCGATCACAGGTTTCAACGCATCAATTTCTTCTTGCTGAATGTTAAAGTTTCCTGTTTTTGTATATTGGAATGCCATTTTTGCCATCATTACGAATCCTCCACAATCAGCACTCATTTGTTGCTGGACACACATTCGGGCCATTTTCTCAGCATCAAAACTATCTTCATTTTTGAACATATTCCTCCATGTTTCCTCATTTGCTTTAATATCTTCCATAGCCCCGCTAAGTGCCTGAACCGGAGCTTTGAGACAGTTTTCTTTACAATCTGAAGCGGCTCTGTTTGCTACACTTCTAACCGCATCCCACTCTTCCTGAGTTGGGTTAACTTGTCCTGTTTTAGTGTATTTAAAGGCAACCATTGCTTTTAATACAAACACATCACAATTATTACCTCCCAACTGAGTCAAGCACAAAGTTGCCATTTCTTCCGGATCAAATTTCTGATTGTTTTTAAACAAATCTCTCCAGTTTGCTTCATCAGCTTTAATCTCATTCAACATGCCTGCAAGAGCTTGCTGTGTTTGATTATTTTGATTGTCTTGATTATTCGTTGCCTGAGTCGTTTGTTGTGTTTGATGTTGAGATGATTGTTGATTTGGTTGCTGTGTTTGCTCAACAGGTTGATTGTTAAATGTATCAGAGCTTTGAGACTGTTGATTGCTTTGAATGGAATCATTTTGATAGTATTCTTGCTCACTCTGTTGTTGGTCTTGATATTGCTCCTCATCTTCATAGTATTCCGAATTATCATCTTGATATTCATCCTGATATTGTCCTTCATCCTCATAATATTCTGAATTGCTATCCTGATAATCGTCCTGGTACTGTTCTTCATCAGCATAACCTTCCGAGTATTCGTCCTGATATTCATCTTCGCTTGTATAGTCTTCTGTATAGTCGTCCTGGTACAGCCCTTCATCTTCATAGTATTCTGAGTTACCATCCTGGCATTGCCCTTCATCCTCATAGTATTCTGAATTGCCATCCTGATAATCATCCTCATAGGGCTCTTCATCTGCATAATCTTCTGAGTAGTTATCCTGATAATTATCTTGGTATTCGGCTTCATCTGCATAATCTTCTGAGTAGTTATCCTGATAATTTTCTTGGTATTCGCCTTCATCTGCATAGTCTTCTGGGTAGTCGTCTTGATAATCGTCTTCATAGTCAACTGTACCTTCAGACTCATCAGAATATTCATCTTCGTAGTAGTCGTCGGTGGCGTAATCTTGTGAGAATGATAAACACGCAAACTGGATTAGTAAAAGTGCAAATATAATTCGATATAGCTTCATCAATCTGATTTCCTCATCTAAGACCTTAAATCTTACATTAGAATTGATGAAACCAAACAACTTAATTTGAGTTTTTTACGGATGAAAGGTCTCAAACAGAACAGAAAAGTTTAGATTACCAAGAAATTTAACGTAAAAGAGACTTGAAAGAAGCCTATATCTAATAGGCGCCGTTATGCTTTTAATATAATCTCTTAAAGTTTTGCAGCCAACAAAACTCCCTGCTTAATCGCTCTTTTGGCATCCAGTTCGCCGGCATATTCTGCACCGCCAATGATATGGCACGATTGAGTATCTTTAAGTTCTTCATAAAGCGAATTGACAGACACTTGTCCGGCACAGATAATGACGTTATCAACATCAAGGATTTCCGTTTTTTTATTTCTGGTGATATGCAATCCCTGATCGTCGATTTTGTCGTAATTACAACCGGAAAGTGTTTTCACACCACGCTTAGTCAATGTCATTCTACGTATCCAACCCGTTGTTTTTCCAAGAGTCTTTCCTGGCTTACCGGTTTTACGCTGTAGCAGATAGATTTCTCTGGGACTTCTTTGGTGTTGAGCTTGAACCAATCCACCTTCTGCTTCGATGTTCATATCAATTCCCCACTCTTTGCAGAAAGCCTGTGGATTGGCATAAATATCATCGCTGGTTCCGTGTAAAGAATCATCTTCTGATAAAAATTCACCAACATCAAAACCAATTCCACCGGCTCCAATGACGGCTACTTTTTGACCTGCAATCTTTTCTTTACGAATGAGTTCGTCATAAAAAATAACTTTGCCATGATCAATTCCCGGGATATTCGGATAACGAGGCTTCACTCCGGTTGCAATAACGACCTCGTCGAAACCGGATAAATCATCTTTGGTAACTTTCATATTGAGTTTCACTTCCACTTCCAGTTTAGCAAACTGGGTTTTGAAATAACGGATGGTTTTGAAAAACTCATCTTTACCCGGAATGTTTGCAGCCAAATTAAATTGCCCACCCAATTTATCAGACGCTTCGAACAAAGTGACCTTGTGTCCTCTTTCTGCCAAAGTAGCCGCACACGACATTCCGGCCGGTCCTCCACCAATAACTGCACATTTTTTGGATTGGGATGTTGGTTCAATTTTGTAGTCGGTCTCATAACATGCCAGAGGATTGACCAAACAGGTGGCTCTTTTATTTTTGAACACATGATCCAAACAAGCCTGATTACAACCAATACAAGAGTTAATTTCATCCGCTTTGTTGTCCATTGCTTTTTTCACAAAATCCGGGTCTGCCAACAGCGGTCTTGCCATGGAAACCATATCAATGTTCTGACTGGAGAGTATTTGCTCCGCCATTCCAGGAGTATTGATTCGATTGGTAGTAACTAATGGAACACTCACATGCGGACGCATTTTTTCAGTCACCCACGAAAATGCCGCCGGAGGAACACAGGTTGCAATTGTCGGGATTCGTGCTTCATGCCAGCCAATTCCGGTATTGATAATGCTAACACCCAGCTTTTCCAGCTCCTTTGCCAGAAACACAACTTCTTCCCAAGTGCTTCCCTGCGAAACCAAATCAAGCATTGATAATCGGAAAATAATAATAAAATCTTTTCCGACAGCCTGACGCACACGTTCTACGATTTCACGGGCAAAACGGGTGCGGTTTTCATAGCTTCCGCCCCATAAATCATCGCGAACATTGGTTCTTTCAACCAAAAACTGATTAATCAAATAACCTTCAGAACCCATAATTTCCACGCCGTCATAACCGGCTTCCTGTGCCAGTTTTGAAGTATTGACGAAAGATTGAATTTGTTTCTCAATGTCTTTTGTTGACATTAATTTCGGCTTAAATGGTGTGATTGGCGATTTAATCCCCGAAGGAGATAGGATAAAAGGATGATAACCATATCGCCCCGTATGCAAAATCTGCATACAAATTTTTCCATCCGCCTGATGCACGGCATTGGTTACAATTTTATGCCTTTTAACCTGAAAGCCATATTTTAGAAAACCTCCGAATGGAGCTGTCCACGCTCGAATATTTGGGCTGATTCCTCCGGTAACAATCAATCCTACCTGACCTTCGGCACGCTTGGCAAAATAGGTCGCTAGTTTTTGATAATTCTTGGCTCGGTCTTCCAATCCGGTATGCATTGATCCCATCAAAACTCTGTTTTTAATCGTAGTGAACCCCAAATCAAGCGGTTTAAGGAGATTAGGATAGTTATTCATTGCAATGCCCCGGTTGTAAAAATTCAGTATTTATTGTTTTCTAATTTCTTTTTCAATTAGCTCCATACTATTGCGTATGGTCTGCCAGTACCTATTCTGCCAAAAAGGTTTTGTTTTTGAAAGTTTTGAATGGCCTTTTAATTGAGGAAATCGTCGATTCGGAACATTTTTGGGGAGTTTATCCAGTAATTCAGCACTTAATTCGTAAGTACAAGCCAAAGCCATATCAACTCCTGATTCGACACAAGCCTGATATCGGGCATGAACATCACCCACACAATCAGCTGCTTTCATACCCAAATCATCTGAAATAATTACTCCTTTAAATCCCAGTTTTTTTTGTAAAACATCCTGACACCAATATTTTGAGTATCCGGCTGCATCCTCGCAAACTTCGGAATAAATCACATGCGACATCATCACAGCATCAATCAAGTTATTTTGAATTAAGCTGGCAAATGGAATTAAGTCTAAATTTTCAATTTCATTCAACGAACGATTATCAATTGGCAACTCGAAATGTGAATCCGCAACTACCGTTCCATGACCCGGAAAGTGTTTTGCAGTTGTCTTCATGCCGGCATCATGCATCGCACGGCAATAAAATTCCGCCAATTCAGTTGCTTCTTCCGGCTTTTGTGAAAAAGCTCTGTCTCCAATCACATTACTACCGTTGTCAATATCCAAAACCGGAGCAAAACTCAAATCAATATCTATTGATAATAATTCCGAACTCATCAACCAAGCATGGACATGAGCAAATGATTTTGCCAAATCCGGGTTAGATGAAAACACTTTGCCGGTTTCTGCTAGTGCCGGTAGTTGTGAAAAAGGTTCTGAGAATCGTTTCACACGACCGCCTTCCTGATCAACTGCAATCAGAAAATCAGAACCAAAGTGGCTTTTAATCTCATCAACGAGTCTCTTGAGTTGAAAATAATCCTGATAATTTCTTTTAAATAAAATGACACCACAAACTAACGGATGTCTGAGGAGTTCAATTTCTTCCTCATTGAGTTTAGTGGAAGTGATTCCACACATAATCGCAGTCATTATTTTTTCCGGTATTTTTGTTGATTATAAACTTAATTGGAGATTTTTGTTACTCAAATAATTGACGCATTTAGTCAGATTTTTACAACTTTGAAAATTCAAACACAGACTCGGATTAGAAAAATTTATCCTTAACACAAAAAACTCTAATTTTCTAAAAAATATATGACAAATGTTTTTTTTTATGATAATTTTGCCAACGTTTTTGGTTTTTAAAAAATGAAATGTAAAAAGTGACAATTATTGTCATGAGAAATAATAAGAATAATTTCGGTCAAAAACAAAGTTCACAATAATATCTTAAAAAGAGAGGAGATTCAATTAATGTTGAAACTAAATAAATTGGCTATGCCAATAATGGCAGCACTCGCGATGTCAAGTCAAGTTGACGCTCAAGGGTTTTCAAACAATGCTAATCTGGATGATAACATCAGTAGCAGCGTAAAAATGAACCCGTTAGCCCCTGGAATCATTGTTAAATATAAAAGCAATAACCGTTCACAATCTCTGGAACACGCAAGTGCCAGAGCGACTGAAATGGGTAATGCTTACGGTTTGAATTTAAAGTTCAAAAGAATGATGTCCGGAAATGCTGAAGTATTAAGCATTGTAAAAGATGATTCTAAGTCAGCAAAAGCAATTGATTTGGATAAAATCGTTCAACAAATCAGCAAAAGACCAGATGTTGAATATGCCGAAATTGATGCTTTGATGGTCCCTTATCTGGTTCCAAATGATACTGCATACAATACACAATGGCACTACTATGAAACTGCCGGTGGCATGAACTTACCAGCAGCATGGGATACAACGACTGGTTCATCTGCTGTTACTGTTGCTGTATTGGATACCGGTTATCGTCCACATTCGGATTTGGCAGGTAATGTCGTTGGTCAATACGATATGATTAGTGATTCAACAGTTGCCGGAGTATGGTGGCGGAAGAGACTCAAATGCGCAAGATCCGGGCGATTATCACAACCGCAGGTCAATGTTATACAGGATCTCCTGCTAGTGATAGTTCATGGCATGGTACTCACGTTGCAGGAACTGTTGCAGCCGTTTCGAACAACAATAGCTGATGTTGCCGGTGTTGCATGGAATGTTGGATTGGTACCTGTTCGTGTATTAGGACGTTGTGGCGGTTCATTATCAGACATCGCCGATGGTATTCGTTGGGCAGCCGGTTTATCAGTTACTGGCGTGCCTGCAAACCCAAATCCGGCTCAAGTTATCAATATGTCTTTAGGTTCAAGCAGCCCGACATCTTGTAGTTCAACTTATCAAAATGCAATTACAGCGGCTTATAATGCAGGAACTACAATTGTTGTTGCAGCAGGTAATGATAATAGTTCTGCCGGTTATCCACCTGCGAACTGTAGCAACGTGATTTCTGTAACCGCTACAAACAGAAAAGGTGGAAGAGCTTATTACTCAAACTACGGTTCAACAACAGACGTATCTGCTCCAGGTGGTGACGGCTGTCAGCCAACTTCAAACTCAGAACCAACATCTCTTTCAGATTGCGAAGGAAGTGTTTGGAGTGAAGCGAATATGATTCAGTCCACATATAACACAGGAACAACAACCCCAGGTTCAGACAGTATTGGTGCTTTACAGGGAACTTCAATGGCTTCTCCACACGTTGCCGGTCTTGCTGCATTAATGTATTCAGTCAAACCAACAACGACTCCGGCAGAAGTTGAAAGTGTTATGAAATCAACAGCAAGATCTTTCCCATCTGTAAGTTCACATCAATGTACAACTTCAAATTGTGGCGCAGGTATTGTTGATGCAGCTGCAGCTGTTGCAGCGATGAATGGTGGAACACCTCCGCCTCCAACAGGTAACGAGTTGACAAACGGAGTTGCAGTAACCGGTCTTTCAGGTTCGACCGGAACTGAACAAAACTTCACAATGGATGTTCCTGCTGGTGCTAGTAATTTGGCATTTAACATGAGTGGTGGAACAGGCGATGCTGATTTGTATGTTAAATTTGGTTCAGCACCAACGACTTCCAGCTACGACTGTCGTCCTTATGCTTCAGGAAATACTGAGAGTTGTCCGGTAGCATCACCTCAAGAAGGAACATATCACGTTATGCTTCGTGCTTATTCAACTTATAGTGGTGTTAGCCTTGTTGGAAGTTATGATGTTTCTGGCTCCGAATGTTGCTCCAAACGCATCATTCACATACAACTGTAACAACTTAGCTTGTACATTTGATGGTTCCGGAAGTTCAGATAGTGATGGTTCAATCTCAAGCTACTCTTGGTCGTTTGGTGGTTCTGGAGCAAATGCTTCTCACACATTCGCCGGAGCAGGCACATATTCAGTCACTCTTACAGTTACTGATAATGATGGAGCAACTGACACTTCAACTCAATCCGTTACAGTTACCGAACCTGCAAATGTAGCACCAACTGCTTCATTTACAGCTAACTGTACAGATTTAACATGTAGCTTTAACGCCTCAGGAAGTTCTGATAGTGATGGCTCCATTGCAAGCTATTCATGGTCATTCGGTGGATCAGGAGTTACAGCATCTCATACTTATGGAAGTGCCGGAACTTACTCTGTAACACTGACAGTAACTGACGATGATGGAGCAACTGACACAGCTACTCAATCAGTAACCGTAACTGAACCACCTGTTTCAGGTAATGCCTTAACAAATGGTGTTCCTGTAACCGGACTGTCCGCATCAACAGGAAATGTTGTTGAATACACAATGGATGTTCCTGCAGGAGCAACAAACTTGAATTTTGACATTAGTGGCGGTACCGGTGATGCTGATATATATGTTAAGTTCGGCTCAGCTCCTACAACTTCAAGTTACGATTGTCGCCCTTATGTTGGTGGAAACACAGAAAACTGTAATTTTGCCAGCCCACAAGCCGGAACTTACTATGTAATGGTTCGTGCTTATAGCGCATTTAGTGGCGTTAGTTTGGTAGGAAGTTATACCGAAGCAGGTGGTGGTCCAACTCCAATCAGCCAAACTGTAAGCAACATCTCAGTTTCACAAGGTGCTTGGAAACACTATACAGTTGACTTGACAAATGGTTATTCAAACCTCAATATAGCTATTAGTGGTGGTTCAGGCGACGCTGACTTATATGTCAGACATGGCGCTCAATCAACAACAAGCTCTTATGATTGTCGCCCTTATAAAAACGGCAATACTGAGTCATGTTCTTTCAGCTCACCGGCAAGTGGAACATGGTACATTGATATCAGAGGATATTCTGCAGCATCAGGAGTTACATTAAACGTAACTGCTGATTAATAAAAGCAGATATTTAAATGAATAAAAAAGGCTCGCAAATGTGAGCCTTTTTTTATTGGGAATTCCCTTATCTCAAAAATATCAGAAACCTCCTATTCCAAATTCTTTAACAAAAGAATATAAACATGATAAAATCTCCGCCTTTCAGGTTTTCACCAAGTTAATTTAAATGTCTTTGTTTGTCATTGGACTCAATCACAATACGGCTGATGTCGATGTTCGGGAAAAGTTATCAATTCCTGAATATGAAATTGGCAATGTTGTTATTCAGATTTGTAAAGACAATCGCATTGAAGCTTGTGTTATTATCTCAACATGTAATCGAACAGAGTTTTATTATTCTTCAGATAACAAACAATTGGCGATAGACTCGTTTTGCAAATGGTTTGGCCTTGATTACGATTCCATCAAACAACATATCTACATCAAATCAAAACTGGAATGTGTTCAGCACCTTTATAAAGTTTCCGCAGGACTGGACTCGATGATTTTAGGAGAGGCTCAAATTTTGGGACAGGTCAAATCATCCTATGAAATATCAAAAGATAACAAGGCATTAGATACAACAACTGATCGCTTGTTTCAATCCGCATTCAGAGTTGCAAAATCAGTCAGGAGCAGCACAGATATCGGCAAAAACCCTGTTTCCATTGCCAATAGTGCGGTCAATTTATCCAAACAAATATTTGGAGACCTTACCGAGCAAAGCATTTTAATGATTGGAGCCGGTTCAACAGCAGAACTATTACTGCGTTATTTGGCAAAAAACAATTACAAACAACTTGCCATTGCCAATCGCAACCTAAACAACGCTGAAAATCTGGCACAACAATTTCAGGGTTTAGCATTTCAACTGGATTTTTTGCATAGCAAGATTTCAGATTATGATCTGATATTTACCGCAACTGCGAGTAAAGAGCCTCTGATTGATTCAGAAATGATTAAAGCCGCTTTGCAGAAACGCAAACACAAACCAATGGTCATCATTGACATTGCTATTCCTCGTGATGTGGATAAATCGGTCAAAAAATTCAATGACGTTTTTTATTACGAAGTTGATGATTTGCAAAAAGTCATTTCTAAAAACCTGCAAAACCGTGAACTTGCAGCCATTGAAGCCGAAAAGATAATTGTTGCCGAAGCTGAAATCTTCATGGATTGGTATAAATCCCAGCAGCACACTCAATTGATTCACAATTTCCAAAGGGAAACTGCTAGAATACGTAAAGAAAGTTTGGATAAAGCGCTTAATAAAATTTCCAGTGGCGGAGATATTGAAGATGTGCTGTTTTATCTGGCGAACAACCTGACAAAAAAATTAAACCATACACCGGTTAAAGCGATTAGAAATGCCATCCAATCCGGCGATATCAATAAAATCAATACAATTAAAGAACTTTTTAACATAGATCAAAATAATGACACCTGAACTCATCGTCAAACTGGAAAAAGCAACCGAGCGTCACGAAGAAATTGCTCACCTACTCTCTGATCCTGATGTCATGGCCGATCAAAATCAGTTTCGAGAATTATCAAAAGAATATGCCAGTCTGGAAGACTTGGTCGTTACATTTGCAAAACTAAAGCAGGCGGAAAATGATATTAAAGAATCACAGGAAATGATGAGTGATCCGGAGATGTCTGAACTGGCAAAAGAAACTCTAGAGGAAGCCAAAGATAACTTTACAGAATTAGGAAAACAATTGCGAATTTTATTAATTCCCAAAGATCCTGATGATGATAAAGACATTTATTTGGAAGTTCGTGCCGGAACCGGTGGAGATGAGGCATCAATTTTCTCAGGCGACTTATTCCGTATGTATTCACGCTATGCCGAAAGAAAGAAATGGAAAATCAACATCGTCAGTGCCAGTGAGGGCGAACACGGTGGTTTCAAAGAAGTGATTGCACAGGTTGAAGGCGACGGTGTTTATTCAAGATTCAAATTTGAATCCGGCACGCATCGCGTGCAAAGAGTTCCGGCAACAGAATCACAAGGTCGCATTCACACATCGGCTTGTACTGTTGCAATATTACCGGTCATTAGCGAAGTTGAAGCCGTTGACATCAATCCGGCTGACTTGCGTGTTGATACTTTTCGCTCCTCAGGTGCCGGCGGTCAGCACGTCAATACCACGGACTCTGCCATTCGTTTAACACACATTCCGACCGGAATTGTGGTCGAGTGCCAAGACCAAAGGTCTCAGCATAAAAACAAAGCTCGAGCCATGAGCTTATTACAAGCAAAAATTACTGATGTGGAAAAACAAAAACAAGCCTCCGAACAGAGTGAAGCAAGAAGACTTCAAGTCGGTTCGGGCGATCGTTCGCAAAGAATTCGAACTTATAACTATCCTCAAGGTCGAATAACCGATCACCGTATAAACCTGACACTCTACAAACTCAGCGAAGTAATGGAAGGAGATTTAGATCAGGTGATTGAACCTTTAATTCAACAAAACCAAGCCGATTTGCTGACAGAAAACTCGTAATATTATGAAAGTTAAAAAAGTAATGCACAAAACAATTTCTTCACTCACCATTTTTATCCTCGTGGTTATGCTCGCTTCTTGTAAAACCACAACGAAATCTGACATGAAGGAAATCGCCGAGGTCAATGCATTACTTCGTAACATCACGGTTGAAGCCATCAAGGAAAAAGACTATCATCAGGCTCAACGCAGTATCAATGCACTCATATTAAATGATAAATTTAGTGCTAACGACAATCAGGAAAACTGGAAATTTATTCATCCCGCACTTGTTAGCTTACCAAAAGATTTGGCTTACGAAGTCATTGAAAACGCACTAAAAAGCAATTCGGTAAACACTTCTTCAGAAAAACTTTTTGGAATGGCAAAAGTTTACACATCTTTCAAAGACACAGAAGCCGCCTCTGAAATTGTTGATAAGTCTATTGCTTTGGACAAAAACAATTTGGACGCTATCTTCTGGCGCGCTCGTTTATCCGCTATCAAAGGCGACAATAAAAATGCTGAAAAAGATTTTGAATATGTCATCAAAAAATCTCCAAAAAACGAAGAATATATCAGCCAATACGCTAGTTTTCTGCAAGAGAATCATCAAGGAACGCAAGCGCAGGAAATGCTTTCTCGTTTAGAGCAAAATCCTGACAATATCTTCAAACGCATTGTTTTTGCGCTACAAGACAAAAACACTCAACAAGCAACCCAACTTTACCAAAAACTAAAGTCTGTTGAAGTCAGCGAAGATAGCAAGAATATGAAGAATTATCTCGCCGGCGAAGCGGCATACTGGCTCGAACTGGATGATGAAAGCATTGAATATTTCAAAAAAGTCAATGGTGGCGAGAGATATATGGATGCCCGGCAAATGCTTAGCCATCTCTATTACAATCAGGAAAAATACGATCAAGCCATCGAAGTTCTGCACCAACTGCAAAATGCCGAACAGGAATATGCCGTTCAAGCCTACCGTCTGGAAGCGACTATCGTTGGTAAACAAAAAAATGATAAAGCCGCTATCCGAATTCTAACCAACAGCCTGAAACTGATACCAAACAATTCTGACCTGCTTTATGATCGTGCCATGCTTTATGAAGCTGATGGAAAAACCAAAAAAGCTATCAAAGATTTAGAAAAAATCATTGAGGACAATCCGGAACATGAATTTGCTTTAAACGCTCTCGGATACACCATGGCAGATCATGATATCGACCTGGAAAAAGCCCATGAGTACATTCAAAAAGCCATGGAACTCAAGCCGGATAGCGCCGCCATTGTCGACTCACTCGGTTGGGTTCAATACAAAATGGGACAATACGAAGAAGCCGAAAAAAACCTGCAAAAAGCCATGGAACTCGACGACAGTGATGCCGAAATCTACCTGCACCTCTATCACGCACTGATCAAACTTGATAAAAAAGAAGAAGCCAGAGAGTTATTAATTAAAGCCAAGGACTTGTTTAAGGACAACAAAAAAGTTTTGGATATCAATCACTGAGAGTAATAATTCAAATAGCTCATACCAGTAACGCAAAAATCTCGAAGAAACTTATTTTCTACCATGAAGCACATAAAGGATATGAAGGTTTTTTGATGGCTATTACAAGAACTCAAAAGCATAAAGTTTCGCAAAGGTGTTGAGAAACTCTCAAACCACAAAACCCGTCATTCTGAGTGAAACAATTCCAACACTCTTGTCATTCTGAGCGTAACGAACTCTACACTCCTGTCATTCTGAGCGTAACGAAGTGGAGTCGAAGAATCTCGTATTTAATTCTCCAACCATTCCATCATCAATTTTTTAATCATGGTCTGGTAAGGAATCCCTTGTAACTTCGCTTTGGTTTTAAAGGCATTCAGCAGATTCTCAGGAACTTTCATACTAATCAACTTACTCTTATCAGGTTCGCGATAATGCAATTCACGGAATCCTTCAATAAACTCCACAATCTCCTCAACAGACATATCTTTGCATCGCTCTAAATACTCATCAGAAAAAGTTTGTAGAGCTTTCATATTTTTTTCAATGCCTCAATGTCCAGTAAATCCTGTTGCCGACCACTTTCCTTTTTCATCTGAATCAAATCTTCTTTGGATAAAACATTGATTGACATTTGCTGATGTCTGACCTTTTTAATTTTCATTCCTGACAAATCATGAGTTATAACAATGTCCAACTGCTCACTTGGTTTTATAGGATTGTAAAAATTCCAGGCAATCAGATTGCGATTATTGATATATTCATCTTTAAAATTAAAAATATCATCCGCAGAAATTGGCAACCTTGATTGTAAACCCATATCGATTAACACTTTTTCCAACTTCCTTAATACCGGCAACGACCATTTCAAAATAATATCAACATCCATAGTCCCACGAACCGCACCATGCAAACCTACAGCATATCCTCCGACTAGTGCATAAGGAATATCGTTTTTATTGAGCTCTTTGATAATTTTGGTAAGAAACATTCTTTAATTATATATTGGTATATACCATAGATACAATAAATAAACTCAGTATGATTCGGTTTCTTTAAAAGTAGATTTTTAAAAAATTGGTTCCCGTGCGTTCCTTAAAAACCCTTCATGAACTTCATGGGCTTCATGGTAGGATTACAATTTTTTTCACTCAAACTTATGCCTTGTCCGATTCACAATCGCTACCAAGGACAGCATAACCGGAACTTCAACCAAAACTCCAACAACGGTTGCCAATGCAGCTTTGGAATGTAAGCCAAATAAGCTGATAGCCACAGCAACGGCAAGTTCGAAGAAGTTAGATGTACCAATCAGGCAACTGGGTGCTGCTACATTATGTTTGAGTTTGATTTTCCAGGCAATCCAATAAGCTAAGGCAAAAATTCCGTAGGTTTGAATCAGTAACGGAATCGAAATCAGCACAATATCCATTGGTTGTTCGATAATTGATTTTGCCTGCAATGCAAAAAGAATCACAATAGTTACCAAAAGTCCTGTGATTGAAACCGGAGCAATTTTATGCAGAAAAGAATTCAGTCCTGATTCGCCGGATGTTGCAACTAAAAGTTTACGAGTGATAATTCCTGCAATCAAAGGAATCACCACATACAACAAAACAGAAACCAATAACGTATCCCAAGGTACAGTGATATCTGTCACGCCCAATAACAAACCGGCAATCGGAGCAAAGGCAAAAATCATTATCACATCATTGACCGAAACTTGCACCAATGTGTAATTGGCATCGCCTTTAGTGAGTTGAGACCAGACAAAAACCATTGCCGTACACGGAGCAACTCCAAGTAATATTGCTCCTGCTAAATATTCGCTGGCAGTTTGCGGATCGAGCCATGAAGCGTATAAATATTTAAAAAACAATGTACCAATTAACGCCATAGTGAATGGTTTAATCAACCAATTGATAACTAACGTCAAAATCAAACCATTGGGATTTTTGGCAACATCTTTGATGGAACTGAAATCCACTTTTACCATCATTGGATAAATCATCAACCATATCAAAACAGCAATTACAATATTGACTTTTGCGACTTCAAATCCGGCAACCAGCTGAAAAACATCAGGGAAGAATTTCCCTAATATCACTCCACCAACGATGCATAAGCCGACCCAAACACTTAAATACCTTTCAAATAAATTCATTCTTTTATAATCTCTTGTATGTTTTTCTGATTCATTTCTTGATCTTGCAAGCCAATCAATTGTTCAATCCAGTATTTTAGTCTTACAAATGTATCTTCAAACGCTTGATAGCGGTTTTGTACGACCTTGTCCGGATCGGGTAATCCCCAATGCACTTTTATCGCTTTGCCTAAATACAAAGGGCAGGTCTCATTGGCAGCATTATCACAAACGGTAATAACTATGTCGAAATCAATTTCGGAAAACTCATCCCAAGATTGGCTTTTAAACCCCTGATTGGATAAACCAAACTTTTCCAGAACCGCCAAACTGTCGGGATTAACTTGTCCGGTCGGTTGACTTCCTGCACTATAAGCCTGAAATCTTGGTTGACCATAATGATTGAGGATGGCTTCTGCAAGAATGGAACGGCATGAATTTCCCGTGCATAAAAATAAGACTTTGTACATTGATTGAAATTTGCAAAAGTAATAATTATAACTTCATATCTCCTGAATTCTGTTCTTTAATCACAGAACTCAACTAAAATAAAACCATGCAGAATCAGTTTAATCAATTTGTCATCAATCGCTATCCGCAAAACCAGCCCAATTTACAAGCATGGGATTCAGCTGATGAATACCTGTTGAGCGAACTGGGTCAATTTGTAGATTTAAAATCTCGGAATATTTTAATTTTCAATGACGCTTTCGGTGCGTTATCGGTGTCATTGTCCGAGTTCAAACCAACAACAGTTTCAGATTCGTTCATTAGCCATCAGGCGATTCAGAAAAATCTTGAATTAAATGGTATTCCGGATAACACAATCACTCTGCTCAATCCTTTGGATGAAATACAATCAGAGTTTGACATTATTTTAATGAAAATACCAAAGTCAGTGGATGACCTGATGTATTTTCTCTCGGCCATACAAAACCATTTGCAGACGGATAGCAGAATCCTACTGGCAGGAATGGTGAAACACATTCCTAAAAATCTTTGGGATGTTCTTCAACAATACGGAGAGTGCATAACCTTGCCGGGTGTTAAAAAAGCCAAGATGTTATATTTTAAATTCATGGATAAAATAACTTCGCCCTACCCTAACTACCCTAAATACTTCAAACTAGCGGATAGTGAAACAAAAATATTTAATCACGCAAATGTGTTTTCCAAAAACTCTTTGGATATCGGTACTCGGTTTTTGCTGGATAATATTCCAAAAATGGAAGCGCCTGAAAAAATCATTGATTTGGCTTGTGGCAACGGTGTGATTGGACTCACTCTAGCCAATATTTATCCTCAAGCAGAAATCACATTTACCGATGAATCGTTTATGGCGGTGGAATCTGCCAGATTGACTATGAAAGCTAATTTTGAGGATTTATCGCGCTTTGAATTTATCACAACAGACTGTTTGGATGGTTTTGAAAAGAATAGTTCTGATTTAATCGTGAACAATCCGCCTTTTCATCAAAACAGCACCATCGGGACTTTTATTGCTGAAAAAATGTTTCGGCAATCGAAAGCTGTATTAAATAAAAATGGAGTGCTGATTGTTGTTGCCAACAGGCATCTGCCCTATTTCCATAAATTGAAAAAACTGTTTAAAAACACTCAAACAACCGCATCAAACCGTAAATTTAATTTATACAAAGCGAGTATGTAGTGATGAATTTATCAAATTATTTAGCGGGGTTCGCATTAGGACTGTCATTGATTCTAGCCATTGGATCTCAAAATGCCTTCGTCCTCAAACAAGGTTTAAAGAACCAATATGTCTTTATCATTTGTTTGGTTTGTGCCTTTTCTGATGCTATCCTGATTTCACTCGGTGTCGCCGGTTTTGGTGTTATAGTCAAACAATATCCGCAAATTGAAATCGTTGCTCGTTATGGAGGAGCTATTTTTCTTGGAGTTTATGCGATATGGAGCTTTAAATCCGCATTCACCAAAAACCATGCCATAATTGCAAATGCTAAAAGTGAAATATCAATGATCAAAGCAATTCTTATCTGTTTGGCATTTACATGGCTGAACCCGCATGTTTATCTCGATACAGTTGTTCTGTTAGGCTCTGTTTCCACACAGTATCAACCAAACCATTGGCAGTTTGCTTACGGAGCAATGCTTGCTTCTTTTGCTTTTTTCTTCGCACTTGGCTATGGTGCTCGCTTTCTTTCACCTTTATTTAGCAATCCAAAAGCATGGAAGGTTCTGGATTTTGTAGTCGGCTTTATTATGACATTCATCGCGATTTCTTTGATAATATAGATTGGAATGAGCTTTCAGAGTTATTTTTCAATACTCCAATACGGAATATCACCAAAATGATTGATTAGATAATCAATCAAAACACGAACCCTGGTTTGTAAATGTCGGGTTTGAGGATAAACCGCGAAAACCCCAATTGACTCTGGAACATAATATTGTGGTAGTACAGGAATTAAATCGCCGTTTTTGACAAATTCATAACAAATGAAATCAGGTGTATTTAGCAACCCCAAGCCATCAAGGGCAGCCTGACATAAAAAATCACCATTATTTGAAATCAATGCCGTAGGAAGATTCATTGAGACATTTTTATTTTCAGAGTTCTTAAAATACAATGATGACGGTGTGTTTTTGTACAATAAATTTTTATATCCTTTCAGCAAATCCTTAGGGTGTTTTGGAATACCAAATTTTGCTAAATAATCCTGTGATGCTGTTAAAATGGTTCTCACCGATGTGATTTTCCTGGCTTTTAAACTGGAGTCATCTAACTTGCCAATTCGTATTGCCAAATCA
Organism: Gammaproteobacteria bacterium; assembly: GCA_041395445.1. Classification (NCBI taxonomy): domain Bacteria; kingdom Pseudomonadati; phylum Pseudomonadota; class Gammaproteobacteria; species Gammaproteobacteria bacterium. The sequence goes on from JAWLAO010000001.1 coordinate 490,810, forward strand.
AATCCTTCGTTAATAATATCTACTTTTTTATCATTAAAGTCGATGTCAAATTTAATCTTTGGATGCTTCTTCTGAAATTCTGTCAAAGCCTTTCTCAAATGCAATAACCCAAATGAAAGTGGCACAGCGAGCTTAATTGTTCCGGAAAGTGATGTCTCATCATTTTTTAAAGAAGTTTCGATTTCTGCGATATCTTCTAATATTTTCAAACACTTTTGGTAATATTGCCTGCCACTATCGGTTAAGGTTTGTGATCGTGTCGTTCGATTAAGCAACGTCACTCCCAACATATTTTCCAGATTTGACAGTCTCTTGCTGATTGCCGATTTGACCGTATTCATTTGCTCAGCAGCTAGGGTAATGCTACCCGATTCAACAATCCGAATAAAGGTTTTCATATCTTCAAATTTATTCATATAAAAGCTATAAACAATCCTATTGTTCATTTTTGGAGAACTATAAGTTTATAAATATACAGTTTATTAAATATTTTTCAACAATATAATAAACATAAGTTTTACAAAAAATGATTATGAAACTTAAAAACACAAATGAAAACTTCGGTTCAATTAGCATTGTGCTTCACTGGCTTATGGCTTTGTTAATTATTGGCTTATTTATTCTGGGAAAATATATGATGAGTCTGGATTATTACGATCCCTTTTATCACACGGGTCCGTGGTGGCATAAAAGTTTTGGATTGATTATTGCCGGACTTCTTATCGCCAGACTCTTGTGGAAATTTTCAAATCCAAAAGTTATACCTTTATCAAACCATAAAAAGCATGAAATTGTAGCAGCAAAGCTGGTGAAATTTATGCTTTATATTTTGATTCTAATATGCTGTATCAGTGGCTATACGATTTCCACTGCTGAAGGTGCAGGAGTTGAATTTTTTGATGTTTTCAAAGTTCCGGCTCTTATTTCAAAAGGTTCAGAGCAAGCAGATATTGCCGGAGAAATTCATGAGATATCGACTCTGGGATTAATTATCCTTGCCGGGTTACATATGCTTGCAGCACTAAAACATCATTTTATTGATAAAGACAAAACTCTATTAAGAATTTTTAAAACAAAAACCTAAATCAAACAGAGGTAATTTTATGAAAACTAAAAACTTTTTTACAACACTTATACTGCTTTCCATCATTTCGTTTGGATTGCAAGCCGCAGAATACAAGATTGACACATCAGGAATGCATGCGTCCGTTAATTTTAAGATTTCCCACTTAGGAACATCTTGGATGATGGGGCGTTTTGACAAATTTGAAGGCACCTACAGTTACGAAGCCGAAAAACCTAATGAGTCGAAAATCAGCATAACAGTTGATACAACAAGCGTCAATACGAACCATGCTGAAAGAGACTCTCATATTCGTGCAGAAGGATTGCTCAATACGGACAACTTTTCATCAGCAAATTTCGTGAGCGATTCTATCGTTTTCAACACTGAAACCAATGGAGTTGTCAAAGGCAAATTAACTCTTCATGGAGTCGAAAAAGAGGTTTCTATGGATATTGTGAAAGTTGGTGAAGGAAAAGATCCTTGGGGTGGCTATCGCACCGGTTTCGAAGGAACGATGACTTTACGTCTTGCAGATTTCGGAATCACGCGTAACCTGGGTAAAGCCTCTGAAACTCTTGAGTTAACTGTAATGCTCGAGGGTATTCGCCAATAATTCATCTCATTAAAAAAAACAACCCTTTGGAGTTTGTTCCAAAGGGTTGGTTCATTTCACAGTTGTGAAAACTTAAAGTCTCCTCAAACCATAAGATATTGCCATCAATAACTATTCATCATCTTTAGCGTTTAGCTTGGCAATTTTCTTTAATGCTTTATTTTTTTTTGCTGCTTTACTGGCAATTTCAACAATTTCATCACGAAGCAAGTCTCTTTTGTCATCCGACATTTTTTGCAATGCAATGATTTTCTTCTTGGAGGACTTCACTTTCAGCTTTATGCTCTCAACTTGTTTCACTGCTTTTTTTGCTTGTTTAGCTGCATTTTTGGCAGCTTTTGCTGCTTTTTCAGCACGCTCAATCGCTTCCAGCAAAACCTTTTCCAAATTTTCCGTATTACTTTCAGTCATATAAACTCACCCTCAATCTTCAATATAATCTACTTTCAATTTAAAAACCTGTCTAAAATCAATCTCTGTCAACGGCACGGTTGCCATAAATTGACTTAACAGAACCCACAATGTTTTCATCCGGTGAATAGGCAACAGCTTCGTCTTTATTTGGATAATCCAAATGATGCAAGAAATAACGGATACAAGCGATTCTTGCTCGTTTTTTGTCATCTGATTTAACAACAGTCCAAGGAGCATCACCGGTATCGGTATGGAAGAACATTGATTGCTTCGCATCAGTATAGTCATCCCACTTATCCAAAGATTGGATATCAATAGGAGATAGTTTCCACTGTTTCAATGGATCGAATTTTCTGGAATGAAAACGTCTTAACTGTTCCTGCTGTGTTACTGAGAACCAAAATTTAAACAGAATAATTCCTGAATTGACCAACATTCTTTCTAAGTTGGGAGCTTGACGCATAAATTCTAAGTACTCTCTGTCAGTACAGAATCCCATAACACGTTCAACACCGGCACGGTTATACCATGAACGGTCATAAAATCTCATCTCACCTTTGGTTGGCAAGTGGTTGATGTATCTCTGAAAATACCATTGACCTCTTTCTCTGTCGTTTGGCTTTTCCAGTGCGATTACTTTTGCAGCACGAGGATTCAAATGTTCCATATAACGCTTGATAGTTCCACCCTTACCGGCAGCATCACGACCTTCAAAAAGCGCAACGATTCTTTGCCCTGTTTCTTTAACCCACGACTGAACCTTCAAAAGCTCACGCTGTAATAAATGCTTTTCACTTTCATAATCAAAAAGCGACAATTTTTTATCATAAGGAAAATCGCCTGCCAGATAACTCAACCTTAATAACTTGCTTCCGCTCATGACCTTATCTGATGACATCACCTTCTCAGCATCAGTCAACTTCTTAATGACCTTCTTCGCTTGTTTTGTCGAATTCACATCTGAATATTTTAACTTTTTGACTTTTTTGTCTTTGTTAGCTTTTTCATCTTTCTTTGAATTCTTTTTTTTGTCTTCCAATTTAATAACTGTATCTTTCATTTGTTATCCATTATCATTTTATTAACCCACTATTAATTATATCAGCACCCTGTTTTCGGAATATTGATTTATATCAAAAAACAAAACATTTGCTCAAAATATTAAACAAATATCTGAACCGCATAAGTTTAATCATACATAAATATCACTATTCAAAAAGTTAATGTTAAAATACGCCTATGAAATTCGTAGATGAAGCAAAAATTGTCGTAAAAGCCGGAAATGGAGGAAGTGGTTCTGCCAGTTTTCGTCGTGAAAAATTCATTCCAAAAGGCGGCCCTGATGGCGGAGATGGAGGAAAAGGCGGAGATGTCATCCTCATTGGCGATGAAGGACTGAATACCTTGATTGATTTCACCCATAAAAAACACTTTGAGGCCGAAAATGGAGTGAGTGGCAAAGGACGACAAATGTACGGCAAAAATGGCAATGATTTAGTTATCAAAGTTCCGATTGGAACAGAGATATACGATATGGAAATGGATCGAAAAATTGGTGATGTCACAGAAAATGGTCAGACTGCCGTTGTTGCACAAGGTGGCAAGGGAGGCCTGGGGAATATGCACTTCAAAAGTTCGACAAACAGAGCTCCGCAGCAATTCACACGAGGCGAAGATGGAGAGCTAAGACATTTACGTTTGGAGTTAAAAGTTCTCGCCGATGTTGGGTTATTGGGTTTCCCAAATGCCGGCAAATCAACTTTTGTGAATGCGGTTTCCAAAGCCCGTCCAAAAATTGCCGATTATCCGTTTACAACACTTTATCCGGCTCTTGGAGTGGTTAGAATTGACTCTGAGACTTCATTTGTGGTGGCTGATATCCCCGGAATCATTGAAGGAGCCGCCGAAGGAGCCGGATTGGGAATTCAATTCCTGAAACATCTTCAGAGAACAGGATTGTTACTTCACATGGTTGAGTTGCCTGCTTATGAGGGTGTAGATGGACCGGTTGAACAATTTAAAGCCTTGGAAATCGAACTGGAGAAATTCTCCAATGAACTACAAGGTAAAGAGCGTTGGCTGGTATTCACTAAATCTGATTTGTTGCCTGCCGATGAAATTGAACAAAAAGTAAAAAAATACACAAAACAACTCAAATGGAATCGACCGGTTTTTGTTATTTCTTCGATAACTCATAACGGATTGAATGAGTTGAATCAAAAAATTGCAGAGTATTTAAACACAGCCGATGAAGATATTTGGGATTAAAAATTGCGATAAAATTAAAAAGACCATTCTTTGGTGTGCACAAAATCAGAGAATGTGTTACTTCCATGATTATCGAGTTGATGGAATCAATGAGGAGTTGTTAAACCATTTTCTTCAGCAACACTCTTTGGAAGAATTGGTAAACAAAAAAAGTACGACATGGAGAAACTTATCAGATGACGAGAAAAACCATCTTAACAAGAATCTTGTGATAAATAATCCAACACTTTTAAAACGCCCTATTGTTGAGAACAATGGTAAAATTACAATCGGTTTTGTACCTGAACAATGGTAAAATCTCAGCCAGAAGTCATTTCGCTTTCACAAGCATTGATTCGTAGGCAGTCCGTTACTCCTAATGACGAAGGATGTCAGCAAATCATCTCGCAATTATTAAGTAATTCAGGATTTGAAATACTTCACCAACGCATTGAAAATATTGATAATTTTTTTGCATGGCACGGAGATAACAATGGTGTTGGCTTACTTTTCGTTGGTCATACCGATGTTGTTCCCAGTGGAGATGTAAAACTATGGGATTCACCTCCATTCGCTGCTGAAATCAAAAAAGGAGAACTGATAGGCAGAGGTGCCGCCGATATGAAGAGCTCGGTGGCCGCTTTTGTTTTAGCCGCCAAAAATTTTGTCAATCAGTTTCCACAACACAAAGGAAAACTGTCAGTCATGTTGACCAGTGATGAAGAGGGCGAAGCTATCAATGGCATACAGAAATTCATGCCGATAATTGCCAAACAACATCATTTCGATTTTTGTCTTGTTGGCGAACCATCATGCTCAGAAACCCTTGGAGATATTGCCCGAATTGGCAGACGTGGTTCGCTTCATGTACAAATAACAATTCATGGTAAACAAGGTCATGTTGCCTATCCTGAAAATGCTGTCAATCCGGTTTTTATATCAGCAGACTTTATCAGCGATTTATCAAAACAGAATTGGGATAACGGAAATGAGGATTTTCCGCCAACCAGTTTTCAAATTTCCAGCGTTAGAACCTCAACCAATGTATCAAATATAATCCCCGGAGATCTGATTATTGAGGCCAATTTCAGATACAGTCCTGAATCCAATGAAATCGGTCTGGTTCAACAAATCAGACAGTTATTAGAGAAACATAATCTTAAAAGTACTATCAAAACAAATTTATCCGGGAAACCATTTCATAGTGTCAGTAAGAAGTTGAAGAAGGCTTTATCAGACGCAATTCGTGAAACAGTTCAAAAAGATGTCGAATTTAATACGGCCGGAGGCACTTCTGATGGTCGCTTTATTGCACCATTTGGTATTGATGTAGTAGAATTTGGTTTGATTAATAAAACCATTCATCAAATCAATGAAAGAGTCGATGTTGCTGATATTATTGATTTAGAAAAAATATATTTCAAAGTGATTGAAAATATATTAAATAAATAACCCCGATATTACAAAACAACAACTCATGGAATGAAACTTTGACCCCAGACAGGATTAAAGTTTTTTAATATCAAAACACAGACCATGAGGTGTCTATGAAAATTTTTCAATACATATTGATTAGCATTGCAATTTTACTGACGCACAATATCGCTAATTCAACCAGCCCCTGGCTGAAAAATTTGAACTCTCCCGAAAAACAAGAACAAATGCAACTTCGCTGGAAAGCCTATGGTGGTGAAGTGGATTTGAAGTTCATGTATAAAAAACTGAGTGATATGAAAATCTCAGTTTCTCCAGAACCACAGTTTCCGAACAAGCATTGGGACTTTAACCATATTGTTTATCCAATCAGTAAGAGTTCTCAATTGGAATTGCAAATGCCTTATGGAAATATTGAGAAAGTAACCTCCGGTTTGCTCAATGTCGACTCTGACTTCTCACTCACTCATGGTAAAACAACAATCAAAGTGAATTCTTTTAAGTTAATTCCTACAGAAAATCCGCTCAATCAAAGTGATATTGTGACTTTTAAGTTTATTGATCAAAATAACAACCATTTGTTCACAATCGATAGTGTTCACATCGAATATGACCGTGAAAAGGAATTGCTCCTAATGTCTAATATGGATTTATTCGCGACTCCTGAATTAGCAAAACTTCTTAATTATCCAGAACTCTCAGGACAAGTTGTTGGGCAAATACATACCTATAACCAGTTACAAGTCCCTGAGAATGCTGAGAAAGAATTACTCGGCTCATGTGTCGATCATCCTGTATGGCCACCTCAAGGGCAAGTAGACGTCACTTTAATTGATATCGGTTCAGTTCAATGGATGAGAGATATCGGAACCGATAAAATTGTTGTTGCTCCTTCAGCCCGATTAAAAAATGACGGCACGGCGGATGTTCCATGGTATTCAAAATTTTCAGGCACCTTCGCTCCATATAATAATGACCAACACCCTTTTCTAAACTGGGCTATCTACCGAGAAATTGACGGACGATTTGAACAACTAGGTTATTCGGGTGTTAAACACGCCTTCTGGACAATTAACAGCAACTGTACAATCAATTGCGGAAATAATCATATTTTATGGCTCGGTTGCGAAGATGTCTATGGTACCGGCAATAACGACTCCTCAGGTGCATTAGGTCCTCGAGCTGAAATTGAAGCGGATACCGGCTATTGGGAGAGCACATGTTCATTCTTTGATCCGGGTTGTATAGGAAGCCAGACAACCGGATCCAATGCAACCGATGAAAACCGATTGGTCGTTTACAACGATGATTTAACAGATGTGAATAACACCCAAATGTTTATTCAAGCATGGTATTTGATTCGTGATGATGTCAATATTTTTAACACAATGGGATACCGCACTATTTCTCCTGTTGACAATGGAAACAGCTGGAGTATGAATGCTGGCCCAACTTTTTCACAAGGTGCTGCACTGGATAATTATGTCCCGCCCAACACGAGTGGAGCCATGCAAGCTTCATCTACTGTAGAAACAGGTGAAGGTCAGTTTACGGTTGCTGTCAAGGTGATTGATTTGGGAGGTGGTTCATACCGATATAATTATGCAATAGAGAACTACGAATTTGATCCCCGTTTTATCTCTTATCATGTTCCTCTTTCGACAACAGCGCCACTTATAAATCCGGTGTTTGCTGACCCCGATCATGATATTGCCAATGATTGGCAATTCGGACAAAGTGGAAACATGTTGAATATCACAGGAGCTTCCAATAATGAACAAGATTGGGGAATGTTATTCAGTTTTTCATTCACAACGAACGCTGCTCCCGTACCCGGTCAAATTACGATTGGTGCGGCACATACTCCAGCAATTCCGGGTAATAGCTCAGTTACAGCAAATATCCTTATACCGGAAACTGTGATTCTTCCTGATGAGATTTTTAAAAATGGATTTGACAGGAGAATTGACTTTGAGGATTAACTGATTGGAAAATTTATAAGCTATTGATAAAATATTCTATCACAGCCGAAAAAAATATGCATTTTTAATAACAAACCGTTATACTACGCATCCTTATTTATTCTGCGAGTTTATATAAAACTCCCGAACAAAGGGCCCGTAGCTCAGTTGGTTAGAGCGTCCGACTCATAATCGGCAGGTCCCCCGTTCAAGTCGGGGCGGGCCCACCATTAAATCAATGAACACTCTATCAATCCTTCCAGCAAATTGTTTTAAGACGTAAAGTTTTGATTTTTACAGATTCTATGTTCTCACTCTGCTATCATTAACAATAATATACATAACAATAATTAATAATGAAAAAATTGGGGAATGTGCTGTCCTTTCTTGTTATTGTAATGGTAATGAGCAGTTTTGTTCTGGTTTCTATCAGATACCTGTTCAACATCGTACCGGTTAAATTTCAAGAGATAGTAGTTTATTTGCATGCCATCATTTTCATGATTGGAATCGTTTATGCCTATGCCAGAAATAGTCATGTCCGAATTGATATTTTCTATCAAAATTTCAATAAAGAAAAACAACGAAAAATCGACCGTTTTGGCGTCATATTTCTGCTAATCCCATTCTTCGCATTCATGTTATTTGTGTCGTACGATTACGTTTGGTCATCCATATCAAAACTCGAATCCTCACCCGATGCCGGAGGATTACCTTTTGTCTATGCATTAAAAACGTTGTTAATAATTATGCCAGTCTTGATGATTCTCACATCACTTTCAAAACTTTGGAGACGTGATTAAATGGAAATAATCTGGGCGTTGGGTTTATTTGTTGCGATCGCTTTAGCATTACTTATTGGTTACCCGGTAGCAATCACACTCGGTGGTGTTTCACTCTGGTTTGCATTAGCAGGATGGTTTGCAGGATGGTTTGATACCTCTTTCCTGATGGCAATGCCAAATCGTGTTTATGGAATTATGACCAATGTCACGCTCATGGCCGTTCCTGTTTTTGTTTTTATGGGACTGATACTTGAAAAGGCAAAACTCGCTGAGTCTTTACTCGAAAACATGGCTGCTTTATTCGGCAGAGTACGTGGAGGATTAGGATTTGCTTTGCTGTTTGTGGGAATGCTGCTGGCTGCCAGTACCGGAATTGTTGGTGCAACGGTTGTGACTTTAGGTTTGTTGGCATTACCGGTGATGAAAAAAAATGGTTATGATGAATCTTTAAGTGTCGGAACAGTTTGTGCAACCGGCACTCTTGGACAAATTATTCCTCCATCTATTGTATTGGTTTTATTGGGCGATGTTCTGTCCAATGCTTACCAGCAGGCTCAGATTGACATGGGAATTTTTTCTCCGAAAACGGTTTCCGTAGGTGATTTATTCGCCGGAGCTATAATTCCCGGGCTGTTGCTTGTGTTGTTTTATGCTTTGTATTGGTTGATTATTGTTTTCAAATCTCCTCAAAAAGCACCGGCGATTGAGTTTGAAAACAAAAAAAACATACTGGAAATTCTTGGCTCATTACTTCCGCCATTGCTGCTTATTATCGCTGTTCTAGGGTCAATTCTTAGTGGCTTTGCATCTCCGACGGAATCTGCTTCGGTGGGTGCTGTTGGCGCTATGTTGCTGGCAATCGCAAAAAAACAGTTATCATTATCCGTGTTAATGGAAGTGGGTAGAGAAACGGTTAAAGTCACTGCAATGGTATTTATGATTTTAATTGGAGCCGCATTGTTTTCGTTGGTATTTAAAGGCTTTTCAGGTGATGAAATCGTCCGTGACTTATTAGTTGATTTGCCCGGAGGGAAATACACCGCATTATTTGTTGTCATGGTTGTGATATTTCTGTTAGGTTTTATTCTGGACTTTATCGAAATTACTTTTATCGTGATTCCAATCATCGGCCCAATTTTACTGGCACAAGGTTTTGATCCCGTTTGGTTAGGAGTTTTATTTGCAATTAATTTACAAACTTCATTCCTGACGCCACCATTTGGCTTTGCACTTTTTTACATTAAAGGAGCCGTTGAAATTGATTCTGCCAAACTATATAAAGGCGTTATCCCGTTTATTATTATCCAAATACTTGTACTATGTTTACTGGTTTGGCAACCTCAACTCACTGATTTAATTAGTTTTTAGTACCGTGAAAGTATTTCTTTGTATTTTTTGTTTTTTGCTTTTCCCAAATTTAGGGTTATCCAGCTCATTTGATGATTTATCTAAAAACTCAAGTATGGCTAAATATGAAGAAATTAAATCAGATTGGTTCTCCAATCAATGTCACCAACTCATTGAAGACTTACATTTAGAACAATTGAAAAATTGTAAATTGATAAAATCAAAATATAGCAATGCCTATGTTTTAGCCAATGGTGACGTCTATTTCACTCTTTCAATGATGAAATTGATTCACAATAAACATCAATGGGCAGTTATATTAGCTCATGAAAATGCTCATTTAGAGCTGAAGCATTATCAACAATTAGCCGATAAAATCCAAAACCCCGACTTTTTCTTCCCAAAGAAAAAATATAAAAAATTACGCGAAAAGGTCGAATTAGAAGCCGATGATTGGGCAAAAACAATCGTGGAAAAACATGGATTTAACTCGGATCAAGTTAGTTATTACCTACAACGAATCGAATCTGGCAAAAAAGATAAAAGAACCAGCCAAAAAATTAAAAAAGATGATGCCAATGAAGTTTTGGATATGGAGTTAATCCAATCAATTGGTGAAATCAAATAGTTAATATTTTTTTGCGACTATGACTAATCTTTCAGATTCCAAATCATAAGGTTCTGCATCTAATGAACCATATACATCCACCTCGTTAAAACCTGCTTGAAAACACATGGTTTTCAGCTCTATTGGTGTATAAACAAAATGCTGATAGTTTTTCCGATATACTTTCTCTCCACTAATATAAATCCATTCATTCGAAAAAACCTGCATATCATCAATCAACAAAGGTCTCTCAATTCGCAAGTCACCGTTTTCATACTCTGTCAAATGAACTGGTTCAATAGTTCTGGCAAGCGTTTCTTTTCCAACGGTATCGATGATTAAAGTTCCGGTTTCCGAAAGGTTTGCAAAAACATTATTGATGAGTTTTTGATTCTCTTCCTGTGTATCAAAATACCCAAAAGAATTAAACATATTTACAATCAGGTCAACTTTTCTTTCAGAAACGTAATCCAGCATATTTTTATGCACGAATTTCACGCTCAGATTTTGTTGATCTGATTTTTCTTTTGCCTTGCTTAACAAAAATTCACTGCTATCTACACCAATCACTTTCATGCCCATTTTGGCAAATGACAGACAATGTCTGCCCGGGCCACAGGCTAAATCAAGAACCGTGTCTACTTTATGTTCAACCAATGCCAAGACTTGTGAAATTTGCTGTTCGGCGAGTTTAAAACTTTCTTCATCAAACATGCAATCATAGAAAACTTGCCACAGCTCTTCATCGTTATACCAATTCATTTCTCTTCCTCAAACAAAAAGAGCTCAAAAAATGAGCTCTTAATCCATTGATTTACTTAAATAATTATCTTTCATCAACCACAGTTGCATCTGCAGCATTTTTAGCAACCGATGCCATACCATTATCGCAACCACTTTTAGTTTTGTACATTTGGCTACGGCCGATTTCCTGACCATTACTTGCTTTCAATACAAAATATGTGCGTCCGTCTTTGGCTTCTCTACACTCAAATTTTGACTCATCCTGAGAGTTCTCTCTGACAGACTCAATTCCATTTTCACAACCTGATGCTGACTTGTAGCCTTGAGACTGAAGAATCACTTCACCATTACCAGCTTTTAATACAAAATAATCTTTATCGTCTTTACCTTTTGAAATTACAAATTTACCAGCCATAACTATTACCCCTTGATAAAATAAAAAAATAATCACGAAATCCGCTGTGATTTTCGTGGAAAAACATGAATATCAACAGACATTCTATCATTCACATATTAAATTATGTCGCATCTGTTGTAAAATAGAAACTCGAATATTTAACAAAAGTTTATATGTACAAATTCATTCTATCCGGATTTATTTATTTTCTCTTAATAACAAATGTTTACGCTGAATGCTATCTGGAAGAAGATGTTCAGCAAGAGCGAATTTGTCCTGAAACAGAGGTTTCAAATGATACGGTCATTGAAGCCTTTCATATTACACCATTGGAAGACAACACTTATCAACTTGATGGCGATATTTGTATTTCCATGCAAGATCAAAAGGTTAAAACTGAAAAAATAAATTATGATGATAAAAATGGTATCATTGATATTCAAACTCCTCTGATTTATCAAGATAAAAAACAAACTATCAATGCTGCCGGCGCGGTTATGGATACCAATAATGAAAAAACAGAGTTGTCACAAATTTCATACTTTGTTCATGATACCAAAGCCAACGGGGAAGCCGATACTGTCAATACAAATAAAAACCTAAGTGATTTAGAATCCATGACTTATACCACATGTCCAGCCAATGATAAACAATGGTATATTAAAGCCAAATCGGCTGAATTGGACTCCGAAACCCAAATTGGCAAGTTTCGTAAAACAACTCTTTACTTCAAAGATGTGCCTATCTTACATTTACCTTATGCCAAACTACCGCTTGCGAATCAAAGAATGACCGGTTTTTTAATTCCCGAAGTTCGCAATTCATCACGCAGTGGTTTTGACTTGGCTCTTCCCTATTATATTAACATCGCTGAAAACATGGATGCGACGATTACACCGAGATATATGACGGATCGTGGAGCTATGCTCAGCGCTGAATACAGATATTTAGGTCAGGATTATGCAGGAGAGTTGAGTGGTAGTTATATACCTAATGACAAGGAATTTGATGATAACAGAGGCTATTTGGAGTTCAGCCACTCGCAAAGATTAGGTAAAAATTGGGCTTTCAACACCAAGCTGGCGAATGTGAGCGATAATCAGTTTTTTGAAGACTTTGGAAATAATATTTACGCGACATCACAATCCTATTTATATTCTTTTCTGAACTTCAAAGGGTTTGGTGAACAATGGAAATTTGCTGCTTCGTTTGATGACTATCAAATTATTAGTGAATCCATACCACTTAACAGACAACCCTATCAAACTTTACCTGAGATTAGTTATTCTTGGTTTAACAACTCTCTTACAAGCACTTTAAATTATGGAGTTGATGTCCAATGGTCCGGCTTTTATCGAGATGATTCCATTACTGCAAATCGTCTGGATGCAATCCCCTATTTGCAAAAAACATTTCAGAACAATTATTCAAAACTGACCCCAAGACTGGCATATCGCTATACAAATTGGAGTTATTCTGATTTAGAATTCTCAGACACTGAGTTCCTTAAGGAAAACCGTGCACTTCCAATTGCTTCGCTGGATTACTCCATTTATTTTGAAAAACAAAATGATGATGGTGGGTTTAGCAGTTTAGAACCTCGTTTGTACTACTTAAGAGTTCCGTATGAAGATCAATCAGATATACCATTGTTTGATACCCATGAACTGACATTTGGCAGAAGCATTCTGTTTCAGGAAAATTCGTTTTCGGGTGCTGACAGACAAACAGATGCCAATCAACTTTCTGTTGGTTTAACACAGAGAAATTTCGACGCCAATGGCGATGAAAAATGGAATTTGACAGTTGGACAAATCCGCTATTTTTCCGACCGAAAAGTAGCTTTGGATGACACAATTGAGACATCGAACTCTTCACCAATCATTTCAGAGTTCAATTATTTTTATCGCAATTGGAAACTCAGCATGAGTTTAAACTGGGATACTGAGCTTGATGATTCTGAGCGCGCACTGGTAAGAATCCAGCATAAAGCGAAAAATAATTCCGTGTTTAACTTCGCCTACAGATACAGACGAGGTAAAATTGAACAGTTAGACAGTTCTGTTGTCCTACCCATAGGATTAAACAACAGATTTATCGCTCGTTGGAATTATTCATTAGATGCGAATCAAACCATCGAAGCCATTGCCGGCATTGAACATAAGAACTGTTGTTGGGCAACACGATTAGTTGCCAGACGGTATGTTTATAATGAACAAGGTGATGTGAATAACGGAATTTATTTTGAGCTGCAATTAAATGGCTTGGGTGCTTTGGGTAGAAATCCACGACGTTTGCTGAAACAATCAATTATGGGATATTCAGAGGAATTTTAAAACATGATAAAAAAGATACTAATTTCGAGTTTACTAGCGACACAATTAAACTCAACTGCAACTGCTGAACAACTTCTGGATGAAATTGTCGCTGTTGTTGAAGATGGAATCATTCTCAGAAGTGAGTTGGATCGTTCCGTCAATAACGTAGTTAAACAATTAAATGCAAGAGGCGGTCAGCTGCCACCTAAGTCTGTTCTTGATGAGCAAGTGCTTGACAGATTAATATTACAAGAACTGCAAATCCAAAAGGCGGATGCTGCCGGTGTGAGAGTTTCAGAGTCCGAAATTGATGCGGCTTTATCTCAGGTTGCCAGACAAAATAATCTGACTTTAGAACAAATGCAAATGGCTCTTGAAAATGACGGTTTAAATTTTGCGGAATTCAGAAATGAAATGAGTCGCGAAATCAAAACTGAAAAAATTCGTAACGGGCTCGCCAATCAAAGTGTCAGAGTCAGCGAACATGAAATTGATTTGTTCCTCGCTGACAACGAATTGTCCCAAAAAGATGTTCGTCTGAGCCACATACTCATAGCACTGGATGCCAATGCTTCTGAACAAGAAGTCGATGAAGCAAAAAACAAAGTCAACAATATATATACATCTTTGGAACAAGGAGAAAACTTTTCAAAACTGGCTACGGAGTTATCAGACGGGCAAAAAGCATTGGAAGGCGGTGATTTAGGATGGCGTAAAACCAATGAACTTCCCACTCTGTTTTCCGATCAATTGAAGGTTATGAAAGTGGGTGAGTACACTCATCCTGTTAGAAGTGCAAACGGGTTTCACATTATCAAGCTGGAAGACTCTCGCGAAGATGCCGCGCAAATGATCACACAATATAATGCACGCCACATTTTGATTGAAAACTCTGAGTTGGTCACTCCTTCTCAAGGTATGGAAATGATTAACGACCTCTACAAACAACTACAAAATGGTGGTGATTTTTCTAAAATTGCAGAAGAAAAATCCGATGATGTCAGTTCAGCGCCTTTAGGTGGAGATTTGGGTTGGTTTGAAATCAACAAATTTGGTCAACGGTTTGGAGATGTGGTAAAAAGTCTGGAAGATAATGAAATGTCAGCTCCATTTCAAACTCAGGCAGGTTGGCATATCGTCCAAAAATTGGGACAAAAAGAAACTGACATCTCTGAAGAACTTAAAAGAGAACAAGCCAGACGCGCGATTCATGCACGCAAGATGGACGAAGAAATTGAGAGTTGGTTGAGAGAAATTCGTGGCGAAGCATTCGTCGAAACCCGAATTTAATTATAAGTGACACAAAAAATTGCGATTACACTTGGCGAACCGGCAGGCATTGGAGTTGAACTGGTCGCCAAGTTAGCTTTGCAAAAGCAATTGAATGATTGCATTGTCATCGGGGATGAAAACCTGATACGAAACCATATTTCAAAGCACGATTTAAATCTAACGGTCAATTGTCCTAATCATGAAAGTTCTACTCAAAACATTCAATGCTTCCACATACCTGTTTGCGAAGAAGTAACTCTCGGACAACTAAATTATAAAAACTCAAAATATGTTCTTGAGATATTAAACCATTCTGCACTTGGATGCATGAACGGTGAGTATTCGGCAATGATTACTTGTCCTCTTCATAAAGGAATCATCAACCAAGCAGGATATAAATTCTCTGGACATACTGAATATTTGGCGGAATTGAGTGGAACTAAAAAGGTAGTGATGATGTTACTCAACAAACACATGAAAGTTGCTCTGGCAACCACTCATCTCCCACTTAAAGAAGTTGCAAATTATATAAATCGTGACTCTCTGACCGAAACACTGAATATTCTCATTGAAGATATGCAGAAAAAATTTAAGATCTCAAAACCTAAAATTGCTGTTTGCGGACTCAATCCTCATGCGGGTGAGGACGGACATTTAGGAATGGAAGAAATTGAAATCATAAACCCTCTCATACAGGAATTTCAACAACAAGGACATGATGTTTATGGAAGCATTCCGGCTGACAGTTTGTTTACGCCTGAAAAACTAAAAAAATATGATGCCGTTTTGGCCATGTATCACGACCAAGGATTAGCTCCGCTTAAATACGCCGGATTTGGTAAGTCTGTCAATATCACTTTAGGTTTACCATTTATCCGCACTAGCGTTGATCATGGAACAGCACTCGACATTGCCGGGAAAAATATTGCTTCCGCCGATAGTTTGCTGGAATCCATCAAACTCACCAGAAAGTTGGTCAATCATGTCTAACAAATACTCCGCCAAAAAGCGTTTCGGGCAGAACTTTCTCCAAGACCATAGCGTTATTGAGCGAATCATCAATGCTTTTGTTCCAAAAGAAAATGACACTATTTACGAAATCGGCCCGGGACAAGCGGCTCTGAGCAATCATTTGGTTGAGTATTGTAACCATGTTCAACTCGTCGAAATTGATGATGATTTAGTTCCGGCTTTGAAAGCTCAATTTGTAACCAAGCCTAATGTTACCGTACTCCATCAAGACGCTTTAGAACTGGAGCTGACCGAACCCAATTGCCGAATCATCGGTAATCTTCCTTATAATGTTTCTACACCTTTACTGATTTGTTTTCTGTATCAATCAGAAAACATCAGCGATATGCTATTTATGTTGCAAAAAGAAGTGGTAAAAAGAATCTGTGCAGAAGTTGGAACAAAAGCCTACGGGCGATTAAGTGTGATGTTGCAATATGCTTTTGATTGTGAAGAACTTTTTATCGTCAAACCGGAGTCCTTCCATCCGCAACCAAAAGTAGATTCTCAGATTGTACGTTTAGTCAAAAAGCAGGAAATTCCAATTGTTGATTTACAAAAAATGGAGAGTTTGGTTAAACAAGCATTTGGGCAACGCCGAAAAACTATAAAAAATAATCTGAAAGGAATTTTGACTGATGATGATTTCGAGAAACTGGCAATCGACCCAAAACTACGTCCCGAATCAATTACTATAGAAGAGTATGTGAACATCACCAACTTCATCTCTGACTGAGTTAGTGATGTTCAAATAAGAGAGCAGTTTAAGATTCTTTAGTAACCTTAGTGCTTACTTTTTTAGTTGTTTTCTTTGCAACTTTTTTTACCGCTGGCTTAGCTTCAGCAACGGCTTTTTTTGTTGCATCTTTAACATCCGCAACATAGTTTCCGGTTAATTTCGAAACTTCAGTCGCAAGCAATTCTACTTTTTTCAAAAGCGCTGTAATTTCTTCACTGGTTGGCACATCTAATTTTTGTAAAGTTTTTGCAACACGATTTTCAAAAATATTTTCCAACTTATCCCAACCTTGGCTCGCTTTTCCTTTCACTTGATTGACTTTGGATTTCACTTCCTTAGTCGCATTTTGGGAACTTTTCTTGATGACTTTCTCGAGCCCTTTACCTTCATCAACCAATTTATTAAAGATTTTTACGCCTTCTTGTTGAGCTTTGGCGAACGCACCCAAACCTGCTAACCAGATTTCATTGGCTGATTCCATGATATTTCCGGCTAAATTCGGTTTTTTAGTTGTTGTTTTTTTAGCTGTAGTTTTCTTAACTGCAGCTTTTTTATTCAATGTTTTTTTAACTGTCATTTATTTATCCTCGATTTTGATGTTGCCCATTAAATCGTAAATGTCTAGAGCAAACACACTATTTATTAGTTCTGAACGAAAAATTTTAGCATAACCGTTTAAATAATCATTTACTATTTTTTATGAAGCTTTAACAGCGAACCAATCATGTAATAAACTTATCAAAGACAAAATCGGACCATTACATAAAATAATGAATGACAACTACTTGATCTTTTATCACCCTTCATTGTTTTGGATATTACTTATCAACCAGCCATTCAATAATATCTGTTAAAATACTGGAGCGACTTGAGATATCATAGGTTCTGGTAATTTTCGCTGTTTGCTTTTCGGCTTGAATTTTAGCTTTTGCTTTGGTGACTTCCTGTTTCGCTTTGCGTGCGGCTTTTTGCTGTTGTTGAAGTAATTGTCCGGAACGAATATATTGAAGAACTTCATCCAATTCATGAATATCAAACCAGATTCCGTGTTTGCTGCAAACATCAACGACAATACCGCTGGCTTGAGCGTAATTTCTGCGATTCATTAATTGTTGGCATTGTGGACATTGTCGATAGAACTTCGTCGGTGTTTCACGGGACTGAGCAGAATGCTGAATATTAGATTCCTTGACGCCGCTTTCAACACCTGATGCCACTTCATTTTGTGCTTTACGCTCCAAATGTTTGAAAACATCCGCAGTAATCCATAAACCGGCACAATGAGAACATTCTTTCATACTAAATGCATGAGAGTTCATCTTGCGTGAATGCAACTTTACGTTATCGCAAACCGGGCAATCCATATCTGTTTTATCAAAATCCACATCTTCAGATGCAATTGGAGTTGCACAGGAATGACAAAACTTGGCTTTTGAGCTTATCCGGGTCATACAGTGCGGACAAATAGTATTTAAGTCTCTTTCGTGAATCGTAAAACTCGATCCGCAATAACTGCAAAATGGCTCTCTGTCTTTACCACGAGCTCCACCACAAGAAGAACAACGCACAACCGCCGCATCGTGAATCTTAACCGAAGGAACTGTCAGGGTGTTTCCACAAAAGCAATGAAACTTCTCTCCGACTCTGCCTTCGTGAACTTTATACTGATGCTTACAGACATTGCATTCAATGATGATATTAGTCATAAGGATTCGGGATATTGAGTTTTGCTAAAAGTTTAACTTCAAGGGATTCCATTTCTTCGGCTTCCTGTTCATCAACATGATCATATCCGAGCAAATGCAAACACCCGTGAATCGTCATGTGTGCCCAATGATTCAATAATGGTTTGTTTTGCTCAAGAGCTTCTTTTTCAACCACATCAGCACAAATTGCCAAATCACCGATGAGTTCACTTTCCACACACTCAGGCAATTCTAAAGGAAACGAAAGAACATTGGTCGGTTTGTCTTTGTGACGATAAGTATTATTGAGTTCTTGACTGGTTTGTTGATCAACAATTTCAATACTCACCTCAAAAAACTTTCCATGTTCCTCAATAACAGTTTCAACCCACAAACTAAAATGACTCTCTTCAGGAGCTGATTCCGAGTGAGTATCATTATTGAATAAAACAGATTTCAGCATTGTCAATCAAAGGTTGATTTATTGCTGAAGATTATAACAAATGGAAAAACTTTACTCCAATAAAGTCTCTTATCACTGTTCAATTAAAATACGGAAATAATATTTGAGTATAAAGAAGTTGATTCCTGTCAACTTCTTTAAGTGGTAATTATTTTTTTCCAAATAAATTTTTGAATAGAGATTTTTTAGATTTGTTTTGTTTTTCCTTTTCTGCTTTTTGCTTTTCTGCCAGAATTCGAGCCTCTTCCTGAGCCTTGTGGTGCTCTTCCAGCCTTTTTGCAAGTTCCAGTTTTTCCCTGATTTTGGTAATGGCTTGATCGCTTATTTTTTCGGTATAAAGTTCTGGATTTTTCCCAAGAATATATTTTGCCAAGCCATCCATGTACTGCTCATTGATATTTTTGATATCCAGCCTTTTTATTCGGTTAGAACTGCTGCCGATATTGATATACTGAACGAAAAAATCTTTTTCATCTCTCAGTATAATTTTAAAAATTGAAGGAATTCTCGTATTAATCTCAACTAAAAAACCATGTTCAGGAGCTTTTTTAACGCTAGATAAGATACTACTGTCTTTGCTGAGTTTTTGTTTCAGAATCTCAGCAGAGCGCATATCGTTACGACTCACTTGAACACCTTGTTTCAAGACTGTGTTGAATTTAAGTTCCAGTTTGAGTTCATTGCCGGCTCCGGCACGTTTAATTTCATAAGGACCACAAATTTGACACTCTCTTCTGGTATCCAAAGAAATTAAGCTGAATTCAGAATCAAACCTCTTATCTTCCTTTTGTAGAATTGATGTAAAATGTTGAAAATATTTGAAACAACTTTCCCATAATTGACGATTATCGCCTTTTGGCTGTTCATTATTATTTTCGTCGTTATTACTGGCTAATTCGTCTAAAAAACTCATCTCTTTCTGTACTTGTTAGTTTTTCCTGCAAACAATGCGCGAGTAATCCAATCGGGTAATGCACTACTCATCGCAGCTATAGTTCTGTTTATTTTACCATTAACTTTTACCGGCTGATTCTTTTCAACGGCAATTATTCCTTGTTTTACTACATCTTTGCTTTTCATCCACATGAATTTCGGCAATTGTGACACCATTTGTCTGGTACCATTCACATCGTGAAACTCTGTATATGTAAAACCCGGACATAAAGCGGTTACATGAACCCCTTTTTCTTTTCCTTCCAAATTCAAACTGTGTGAAAATCGAATCAAAAAGGACTTCGTCGCACCATACAAAGTATGTCCTGCTGTTGGTGGTGCAAAACCTGCCAGAGAAGCCACATTGATAATTCTACCATATTCGTTTTCAAGCATTTGAGGGTAAAACAAATGGCAAAGCTCAACAACGCTATTGAGCATCACTTGCAATGAATCTTTATGCGTTTTCCAATCACTTTTTTCAAAATCACCCGGTACTCCGTAACCGGCATTATTCACCAGCATAGCAATATTCAAATTCTCACAATTGCAAAAATCAAAAATTTTCTGCGGTTGTGACTCCTCTGACAAATCGGCTATATAATATCGGGCATCAATGCTATATTTTGTGATTAAATCCTCAGAAATTTCCTTTAATGACTCTTCTCTGCGTGCGACCAATAGTAAATTCCAACCACTTTCAGCCAGTTGATAAGCAAACTCCTTGCCAATACCGGCTGAAGCTCCCGTGATTAAAGCATATCTTTTCATAAATTCTTATTTAGGTTTTCTATTTGAGATATTATTACATAAAATATCGCCCCATGCAGAAAACAAATCAACAAAACAAAGACACTCTTTTCGAAAAACAGTTTGAGTCCGTCAAAGCATTTGCTTTTGATGAGCAAGTTGCTGAAGTTTTTACTGATATGATTCAACGCTCTGTTCCCGGCTATGAAACCATATTGAAATCCATTGCCATGTTTGCGATGAAATACACTCGGGAAAACAGCAATATCTATGATTTAGGCTGTTCCTTAGGAGCTGTTTCGGTCACTATTGCCAAAGCAATTGAGAAAAAAAATTGTACGATTCATGCTATTGACACTTCTGAAGCCATGATAAAAAGATGTCAGGCGATTGTGAATAAAGAAAATCTGGACGAACAAATAGTAGTTCATCAAGATGATATTCTGAAACATAAATTGGAGAATGCTTCAGTTATTGTGAGTAATTTCACTTTACAATTTCTACCTCAAAATCAACGACAAAAAGCCATTGAGAATATATTCGCAGGGTTAAATAATGGAGGAATTTTTATCCTCTCAGAAAAAGTTTCCGGTTGTAACGCAACGGATGATTTTATGATTGATCACTATCATGCTTATAAAAAAATCAATGGATATTCGAACAAGGAAATTCAACAAAAAAGGCAAGCATTGAAAGATGTATTGGTTCCCGATTCCGAGGGAGAAATTACCCAACGATTATCTGATATAGGTTTCATGAAAATATACAAGTGGTTTCAATGTTTTAATTTCTCATCTTTTATAGCTATCAAATAAACTTTACTCATGATTCATTTATACGATTCATTTTGGTCGAAATTGTCAGAAACTGAATTCGATGCCGGCGGTATTGAAAAGCTCAAAAAACTCACTGAAGACAAACTTATCAATCCTATTTCCGGAGATTTTCCTCGATGGTATGATGCCTATGAAAATCTTCCTGAGATTAGTAACATTGAACTTTGCGAGAACTCCGATGCTATTAAATGTATTGCAAAGAATCTCGAAAAGTCTGTTCTATCACAAGTCAATGAATCATATAAACAACTCATTCCTTGGCGAAAAGGTCCTTTTGATATGTTTTCCACATACATTGATTCGGAGTGGCAATCATACATGAAATGGCATCGAATTGAGAAACACTTACCGGATATGCGATACAAAGCTATTTTAGATGTGGGTAGTGGAAATGGTTTCTACATGTTTAACATGCTGAAACATAACCCAAAATTGGTAATGGGAATTGATCCGGGAATTTTACAAATTATTCAATTCTGGAGCATTGAAAAATACATCAACAGTGGATTTGCCGTTCTGCCAATCGTAATGAATGATTTTCCGGAAGAAGTAACCACTTTCGATATGGTTTTTTCGATGGGAGTTCTATATCACAGAAAATCACCTATTCAGCATTTAAGGCAACTTCACAACACACTGAAAACCGGTGGAGAGTTGATTTTAGAAACATTGGCTGTTGATGGCAATGAATCGACTTGTCTGATTCCAACTGACCGTTATGCTCAAATGCGGAATGTCTGGTTTTTACCATCTGTTTCAATGCTCGAAATCATGCTACAAAGAACCGGATTTACTAACATCAAATGTGTTGATGTATCAACCACAACGATAACTGAACAAAGAACCACCGAGTGGATGAAGTTTCATTCCCTGGAACAGTTTCTTAATAAAGATAAAACCCAAACCATTGAAGGCTACCCTCCTCCAACACGAGCGACTTTGATAGCTACAAAAAAATAGCAATTTGTTTCTCTGGAATTTATTTGTGAAATGGTGTATCGTATCAGGATATTAGAGTTGTATTCCGAAATGTTCAAACCCTTAGCTAAGTTACTTTTTTTATTACTGATAAGTAGCTTGGTTTATGCCCAAAACAACCTCAAACCATCAGACTCCGTTTCGATAGGTCTCACACACGCACCACCAATGATTTACATCGCAGAAGACGAAGAACCTCAAGGAATGATAGTTGACTTTCTCAAAGAAATAGGTCAAAAAGAAGGTTGGCAGATTCAATGGAAAATTGGTAGTTGGTCTGAGATTTATGAAAAAGCCAGAGCTGGTGAAATTGACTTAATGACATTTATTGCATTTTCACAGGAAAGAATGAATTTCTTTAATTTCTCAAAGGAAATTTTTATTACCGGTTGGGGACAGGTTTATGTCAATGAAGATAGCGATTTGCGAAATATTCTTGATTTCGACAATAAGTCGATTGCCGTTGTAAAGGATGATATCCACTCTGCAGGAATCAAGGAAATGTGTGAAAAATTCAAAGTGAATTGTTTGATTGAGTATGTTGCCAATTACGACGTTGCCTTTGAGAAATTGGTCAATAATGAAGTTGCTGGTGCTGTTTCAGGAAGTATCGTTGGTGTTACCTATGAAAGAAAATACGATATTGTACGTTCTTCAGTCATGTTTAATCCCACAAATGCCCATTTTGCTGTCTCCAAGAATAACGGTAATACAAAACTCTTAGATACAATTGATTACTATATGCATCAGTGGCATGATGACCCACTATCTCCATATAACACATTAAAAAATAAATGGATGAGTACCACCCAAGGTATCGTTATTCCAAATTGGGTCAAATACACACTTGCAATCTCAGCTATTCTTTTCATAGCTTTTCTGGTTATTATGCAATATCTGAGAAGCCAAATAAAAAAACACACTCACCAACATATCAATCAAAGCAAACAACTGAAACAAATCATTAATTTAGTTCCACACATTATTTATGTAAAAGATGAAGCTGAGAATTTCAATCTCATTAATAATAATGCGGCTGACTTTTTTGAAGTCAAATCGGATGATGCTACTCCAAACTCTAAACCCCGGAAGGATAATCCGAGTTTTACTGATTTTTTTGAAGGTGATGAGAAATTACTCGAACAAGGGAAAAGAACATTATTTAAAGAAATTACAACATATAAAAATGGTGAGAAAAAAGTTTTCAACCTTTCCAAAGTACCTTTGTTAACCGAAGATGACATTCCAGCTGTCTTAACCGTTGCCGTGGATGTTTCCGAAGAGAAAAAATACCTGGAAAAAATTAACTACATGGCACATCACGATGAGTTGACACAGTTACCTAATCGCGAGTTATTAAAAAACCGTGTCGTTTTAGAGTTAAAACAGGAAGTGTCGAATAAGTATCAAAATGCCTTATTGTTCATTGACTTGGACTACTTTAAGAACGTTAACGATTCTCTCGGTCACGCTGCCGGGGATCAGCTCTTGAGAATTATTTCTGAGCGTTTAAAATCAATCGTCTCATCTCAGGATACCGTTGCTAGAATTGGTGGCGATGAGTTTATTTTATTGTTAAAAACCGAGTATGAAAATTACTCAGACATCTATGAACATGCCAATGAAGTAGCTCATTCAGCTCTGGAATCTCTAACAGAAAAAATTGTGATTAACCGCCATGATTTATTTATTACCGCAAGTATTGGAATCATTATTTTTCCTTATCATGCAAAGACTTACGAAGAGATTATGCAAAAAGCAGATATTGCCATGTACCAGGCTAAAGCCCGTGGAAGAAATGGAATTGCTGTGTTTGAACCCAAAATGTATGAAGATATTTTAAGACATCATCAATTGGTGTCTGACTTGCATAAGTCTCTTGAGACAATGGATTTTTATATCCAATACCAACCACAAATGTCCGGAGCAAAAGCTGACTTCATAGGTTTGGAAGCACTGATTCGCTGGAACTCTGATAAAGAAAAAATTTACAGTACATCGGACTTTATTCATGCAGCAGAAGAAAGCGGATTAATCATTCCAATCAGTTATTGGGTGATTGAGCAGGTTATCATTCAATTGCAAAAATGGTCGGAAACATACAAGCAACTTCCCTTTGTTACCATCAATATTTCGGTGTTACAACTTCACGATGATGACATCGTAAAATATTTAAATTACTTATTACGAAAGTACAAAGTTCCTCCTTCTCTCATTGAGCTCGAAATTACAGAGTCCGTACTCATTGATAAAGTCAAAGAAACAGTAAATACACTCGAAAAGCTCAGAGATATAGGAATACGTCTGGCAATTGATGATTTTGGAACCGGGTATTCATCATTGAGTTATCTCAAGAAACTTCCTTTTGACAAATTAAAGATTGATTACTCATTTGTTAAAGATATTGTTGAAAACAGTGAAGCAAGAACCATCGTTAGAACAATCATCGGTATGGCTGAAGACTTATCATTAGAAGTTATAGCAGAAGGTGTCGAAACCAAAGAACAACACCATATGTTATTAGAAATGGGATGTGACAAGTTTCAAGGATTTTACTTTGACAGACCGCTATTAGCCGATTACATTGAAGAAAAATACTTGGCTAATTCCAATTCTCGATAGCTAATCAGTTCCTGTTTTTTCACTAGTAGCCTCAACTTCGCCTTTATAAGGTGTGATTTTCACAATACTCCCAAACCAAGGGGAATCAAAGTAATGCAAACCATCGGCTTCCAGACGTCTTCTTTCTTCTAAAGAAAAAACCATATTGCTAATAGCTTTAGTATCAGCATCCTGAGCTAATCGAAAGAGATTAAGCAAATGTCCAAAATGCAGATAACGACCTTGTGAAAGAGCAACACTCCCAGTAACGCTGAAATCTGAATAATACATTTTAGATTGTTGTGAAAATTCGAGTGAATCTTTAAGTTCTCTGTTAAGAAAAATTCCAAAATGTTCGGAATCAATATTATTTTCTACAATTTTATCATTGTTTAAAACTGCGTCTTCTAATTCGGAAAACGGGGCTTCGATTGTTTCTTCTTGCTCAGTTTCTAACATTATGTTGGATAACTTCACATATTGAGGGGCATCGAAAGGTGTTTCAGGTTGTCTCCATGCTTTGTGTAACAAAGGTACTATGTGGCTTTGATTCTGCAACCTCTCCCAAATCGGTAACAATTCGTACTGCTCTAGACTATGCTCAAACCATACCAGAACCTGAGTGTCTTCCTCATCAGAGCCATCAATCGACACGGTTAATTCGGTGTTGTTATTTAAATTTTCAGTTTCATTAGATTCCTCTTTAACTTGAAAGCTAAAATCTTCAGGTTTCAAATCCAGTTCAATGGCATTGGAATCATCAAACACAGGTTTGTTTGTATAAGTCTTGGAATTGGGCAAAGGATTGAGATAGGCAAATATTATGATTTCTACATCAAATACCTTATTATCTTTTAGTGAAACATATCGGTAACTAGGAATTTCCTGTAATTCATCAATAACTGATTCTTCACCAATGGATTCATCTGTTATTACTTGTGCCGTGGCATTGAACCCCACAAACAAAAAAAGAGTTAGAAAAAACTTCATTATTCTTCTTCCAATTGGCCACTGGCAAAGCTAATATCACAATTTTGAACCGCATCTTTGGCTTCCTGATTGACGGCATGCTCATACAACTCGTAGATTCTGTCAGATGCTTTATCACCTTCAAGCAGCATCAAACCATTTGCATACTCTATCGAAGTGATTGGAATATCCGGGGTCAACTCAATTGATTTTTCAAAGTGTTCAATTGCAATTGATTTTTTTGCACCATAAGTCAATCCACCAATCATCGAGCCAACTTTATTGATAATTTCTGCATGATACAAGCCCAACGCTGTATGAGCTTCTGCATGATTAGGCTCAAGTTCTAAAGTTTTATCGAGATACTTTTTGACCTTACCGCCAAGTCCTTTGCTCAACGCTTTTGTGATTGAAATCCTCTGTGAATATCTGCCAATCAGCAAAGCATTTACAAATTGAACATTCGCACAATCCGGTAAAGACTCAACAGCTTCCTCACAAAAATCCATAGCATCAGTCAATAACTGCAAAGCTTGATCTTCATCTTCACACAGGTAATCACAATAAGTTGCAACTGATTTAGCCAGAATCACAGCACCATGTTCTACCAATTTAACTCCTTTCTTTGCAGCACTTTCAAAGTCTCCGTTATGATAATCCAACCAGGCATCGGCCTGTTTTTTCAGAATAGACTCATCATATCCTTCCAAATTCAGAGGATATTCATAACAGTCACCTGCATGCAATTCATCCCACAATTGTTCTAATTCTTTTTGAGAATAGCCGAATTTGAAGTCATCAGGTAATTGTTCCCAGTTTGAAATTTTCATAGTCTTTTCCTGTTTTCCAATCGAGTTATCATTCTATCAGTAGTCAAAATATTGTAAAGTGAAATTCGTTAACGATAAATTGCATTATGTGGATACAAACAAATTAACCGTTATCAGCATTACAGCAATAAAAATAATCGACATCAAACTTCCCACACGCAAGAAGTCTTTAACTTTGTAACCGCCCGGTCCCATTATTAAAGCACTCACTTGGTGAGTTGGTAATATAAAGGCATTGGAAGTTCCCAATGCCACGATTAAGGCATAAATAGCAGGGTTTCCACCAGTTTCCAGTGCAATATTTATAGCTAAAGGAACCAGCAATACTGTTGCACCGACATTTGACATCACCAGTGAGAAAACAGTTGCCAATATGGCAATTGCCAACTGATAAATATACTGACTGACACTACCAAGGTGCGTAATCGTTTGCTGAGCGACCCAAGCCGCCGTTCCGGTGTGTTCCATTGCATATCCTAAAGGAATTAAACATGCAAGGAGGAAAACTGTCTTCCAACTCACCGCCCGATAGGCTTCATCAATATGAATCACTCCTGTAATTATCATCCCGATGGCGCCGGTCAATAAGGCAATTGACAACTTCAACTTAGTGAAAATCACCAAACTCAAAGCCACTGCGAAAAAGAATAAGGCGAATGGGACTTTTTGAGGTCTTTCTTGTTGTGTCGGAATATCTCCGACAACCGCAACATTACGACTCCGACTGATTCCTGCTTGATCACGCCAGCCACCAAAAATTACAAAAGTATCGCCTAACCTGAGTGTTAAAGTGTGAATATCTTCTCCCCGATACACCTCATCAGCTCTGGAAATAGCAATCACAGTTATCCCAAACTCCTGCCTGAAATGAAAATCTCCCAACTGCTTGCCTAGAAAACGGGAACCAGGAACAATAACTGCTTCTGAAAAACCGGCATTGGAAGCATTAAACGTATGCTTGAACTGTTTGAACCCATTTACGATAGTTAATTTATTTTGCTCGGCAAACTGTGTAATTTGTTCATCATCACCAAGTATTCCCAGACTGTCACCCGACCATATAAAATGTTTTCTTGATGGAGATAATTTGGTATTTCCTTCTGAACTCAATGCCAAAACCTTAATGGTATCGTGCATCATAGTTTCAATTTCAAGAATTGTTTTACCAATTAACGGGCTGTTTTTACCGACAAGCAGTTCCTTTTTAATATTTGGAATCCCATAGGTTTCTTTAAAATAGTCATTGGATTTGAGACCCGTATATTCATCCATTTTCACACTATTGGGTAAAAGATGCTTTCCAATCAATAAAAAATACAAAATCCCAACTGTAAGAAGCGAGATACCAATCGGAGTGACTGAAAATAAACCAAAAGAATTTAAAGTTTCAGCTCCGGGAGGCAATGAGCGATTTGAAGTTTCTATCAAATCATTCAGCAAAATCAACGGTGATGAACCAACCATAGTTACTGTTCCGCCCAAAATCGCACAAAACCCCATCGGCATTAATAACCGGCTGAGAGGAATTTTGGTTTGTCCGGAAATTCGATTAAGAACCGGTAAAAATAATGCAGTCGCACCCACATTTTGCATAAACCCGGAAATCGTTCCAACCGTTCCGGAGACCACAGGAATCACAGAGTTCTCAGACTTTCCACCGATTTTCATAATGAAACCGGCAACTTTATTCATCACTCCCGTCCGATCCAATCCGGCTCCGAGAATCATAACCGCAATAATTGACAACACAGCATTGGAAGCAAAACCATCAAATAAGTGCGTATCGGGAACCAATCCGGTCAAACCCAACATAACCAAAATCAAAATTGCAGCGACATCAATACGAATGACTTCTGTTACAAAAAGGATAATCGTGTAACCAAGAATGGCTAAAACCATCATCATTTCATTATCGAGTTCTAGTGCCGCTATTTCCATTTAATCCTCTTTTGTGATTCGATATACGAGATCAAAACTTTGATGACCCAATTTAAAACCTCTTCTTTCAAACTTTGTAATCGGTCGCCAGTCCGGCCTCTCAATAAAACCACCATTCAAGGAAGTATTCACAAACTGTGGAAACTGACCAATAACTTCCAACATCTGTTCCGCATAGTTTTGCCAGTCTGTTGCCAAATGGAGTCTGCCGTCATTTTTGAGTTTCTTAGAAATCAATTTCATAAAACTTTCATTGACCAAACGTCTCTTATGATGTCTTTTCTTATGCCAAGGATCAGGAAAGTATATGTGAATAGCATCAAGAGTGTTTTCTTCAAAACATTTAGTAAGAACTTCGATACTGTCTGAATGATAAATCCGGATGTTTTTCAGTCCCAGTTTCTCAATATTCAACAGTAAATGACCAACTCCCGGAGTATGAACTTCAATACCGATAAAATTGACATCCGGATACAGTTGAGCCGCATGAATTAAAGACTCACCATTGCCAAAGCCAATATCTAACCAGATTGGATTCTCATTAGAAAAGACTTCATTTTTATTTAATTCTTTAGTTTCATCCAGTTGCAGCTGGGGCAACAACTCATCTACAGCTCGTTTTTGTCCACTTGTTAGTTTTCCTGCACGCATGACAAAACTGCGAATTTTATGCTGATTGTGTATGGACATTAACTCTTTGAAAATTTGGAATTTGAACTCAATACTAAATTTTAACCGCTCTTGAGATAGTGTCAATGAGTTTTACCAATTGTTTATTATGAGATGAAAAAACAACCTTTCTGGCAGTTTATTCAACATCACAACTCAATAAAATATTTACAAAAAAATCGGTTTCAATATACTGCCAATAATGAAAATAAAATTGGTCACTTACAATATTCATCGAGCTATTGGTCTTGATCGCAGATTCAAACCCGAAAGAATTATTGATATTCTGAATGATATCAATGCTGATATTGTGCTCTTACAGGAAGTTGATGAAGGAGCTCCGCGATCCAGAGAGTTAAACCTTGCAAAAGAAATATCCCAAGCCTGTAACTATCAACATTTTGCCTTAGGCCATAATGTTTCACTTCGTAAGGGTTACTACGGAAATGCCACACTCAGTCGCTTTCCTATTCTCAGGGAAAGAAATATCGATCTCACAATTGAAAACAAAAAACGTCGTGGTTGTCAACATACTACTTTAGAATTGCCAAATGAAAAAGAGTTAGAGGTCTTCAACTTACACTTGGGTTTATCCGCCAAAGAAAGGCAAAAGCAGGCCGGTTTATTATTTCGTTCAGCAGAATACAGAAAAATAACAGAAGATGAAAATTGCATTGTTGCAGGTGATTTTAACGATTGGCGTTCATTATTAAGAGCATTGTTTATTGAAGCTATGAACTTCAAATGTGCCACCGATAAAACAACTGAAAAAGGTGAAGTTGCAACAAAAACATTTCCATCATTCAGTCCCAGAGGAGGGTTGGATCGCATTTACTACAAAGGCAAAGTTAACTTGTTAAAAACTAAAACGTATAAAAAGAAAACCTCAAAAATAGCAAGCGATCATCTGCCGGTTATTTCAACTTTTGAGCTTCGATGAAACATAAAAGCTTTGTTAACTGACAATCCGAATATTATGGCTGAATTTTTTAGCTTCCATTAATTTCTTCCTAAACAATCTTGTCAGCTCTTGTCTTTCGCAACTTGAGAATCTGACCCTGCCAATATCGTAATCACCAATGGTTGCAATGATTTTTTCAATTTCTCTCAATAAAGGCTCCAATTGATTACTCATCATTATGACCTCAAAGCAAGATTGTTATTTTTATTTTCGAGCAATTGCTGTCTGGCTTTTTCCAGAGATCTTCTCAAACTTTTATAGAGTTCAGGTCGATCCGGGTGTGCTCCAAGCGAGACTTGCACCATACTGCGTTGCAAAAACCTGATTTTCTTTTGGATTTCCTTTCTTTCCTGTAAGACATTAACTCTTTGCTTAATTCTTCCAATCGCATCATTCACATTGTTTTTCATAATTATTCCCCAAAATTTGATTGATGAACAAATTGTAAACAAATGATAATTTTTTACTGTCAGCAATTTTCTGAAAAAATTGTAGGAAATTTCCTACAATTATAAATTTCAAAAAACTATTTAATGAGAAAGTTATAAATATTTTTGCTATTCGCATTTAAAAATTCGGCTGTGATTTTTGCGGCTTTTTTGGGAGGAAGTTCTTTGGAAAGTAATTGAGCCAGTTGTTTTTGTTGCTCTGAGACATCTTCGGTTTTTTCAACCTCTAATGCTGAAATTGCGATAACAAATTCGCCCTTGGTTTGGTTAGAGTCTGATTGAACAAAATCAAGAATTTCACTCACCTTACCCAACTTGATGGTTTCAAATGTTTTGGTCAATTCTCTACCGATGACAATGATTCTGTCTTCTCCTAGAATTTTTTCCATATCTTCCAGTGACTTAATGATTCTGTGTGTCGATTCATAAATGACAGTGGTAAAGGGATTCTCACGGATTCTTTTAAGCTCTTCTTGCCTTTGTTTGGATTTTGCCGGCAGAAAACCCGTAAACAGAAATTCATTAGTCGGAAGCCCACTGGAGCATAACAATGCAATAATTGCACTGGCACCGACAACAGGTACAACTTTGATATGATTCTCATGAGCCAGTTTAACCAGCGGATAACCGGGATCACTTATCAAAGGAGTTCCGGCATCCGAGACTAATGCTATATTATTGTTTTTATTAAGTAAATCAATCAAACTTTCAGCAAACTGATTTTCATTATGCTGATGAAAACTAACCAATTTGTTTTTGATTCCATAATTCGCCAGTAATCTTCCGGTGTGTCTGGTATCTTCACAAGCAATAATATCAACTTCTGACAAAATGCTGATAGCTCGCTTAGTTATGTCATCTAAATTGCCAATTGGAGTGGCTACGATATATAATGTACCTGTGTCTTTTATCATTTTTCTCTATTCATAACCGAATTATGAAACAAATTATTTTAATATTGCTGATTATTTTAATCAGTTCTTGCGGAACGCAAAACACTAAACCCGATATTAATAACATTGTTGGTTATGAAAGTGCTCGTTATAATTATCAACAGCAAAATTTCGAAAAGGCAGCTATAGAATTTGAGCTTTTGTTCGATAAACACAAATCTCCTGAGTTTGCACTTTTTGCAGCTGATAGTTATCTTCAATTGTATCAGTATGATAAGTCAGCTCAACTGATTTCAAAGATAAATCTGAGAAATCATAATCTCTACTCACTGATCAAAGCAGAACTTTTCTTGCATGACAATCAACTTCAGGCAAGCAATTCAATACTATCGAATCTATCGATTGATGAATCGAATCCACTCTGGAAAAGGTTTATGATGCTTCGTGCAAAAATTGAATTAGCCGGCAACCAACCATTAGAAGCTGCGAAGACACTAATCAATCTGTCCAAATATGAAAATGATATTCAAATTAGTGATGAAATTATCAATATCCTTTTGCAAATTCCGGAAACTCAGTTGGCCGAAGCATTATTTGATATCAACATATCTTCTTTGGAACAAGGGTGGTTAGAGGCTGCATACATTTCAAATTCTGCCGATCAGGATTCAATCAACGACTGGCAAAGACGTTGGCCCAATCATCCGGGTAAAATTTTCTTCTCACAAATTAACTCCTATAAAAACATTGCTGTATTATTACCGCTTAGCGGTCGTTATAAAAATATCTCTAAAAGTATTCAGCAAGGCATGATTGCTTCGCTTTACCGCAATGGTTCCTTCGGACAAAGATTGAATTTCTTCGATACTGGCTCAGATGGCGAAAACTTTTCTTACGCATGGTTTGGTGCGATTGAATCCGGGGCTGATTTCGTCATAGGTCCATTGGAGAAAAAATCCATTCAACAATTTGAAAGCTATAATTCCAATACTATTCCTGTGATGTTGTTAAACAATGTCGAAAATGCAGTTGAAGGTTTTAATTTTTATCAGTTTTCCTTGTCGACTGATGATGAAATATCAACTGTTGCCGAGAAATTGGTTGTCGATAATAAAAAAAGAGTTACAGTGTTGGCTGCTGAGTCTCTAGCCTCTCGTGAACAGGCAGTAGAGTTTGAAAAATATTTAATTCAAAATGGAGGTGAAGTTGTCAGCTACGAATTTTTCCCCGGTTCAATTCACGATTACTCACGAGAATTAAAACAGGCACTTGGACTTAATGACTCTTTAATTAGAGCCAGAAAACTTCAGACATTGATTTCACATCCATTGAATACCTCTGAGCAAATCAGACCGGATATTGATGCAGTATTTTTACTTGCAAACCCCAAACAGGCACGACTTATAAAACCACAGTTAAAATTCTTCAAAGCTGAGGATTTACCCGTTTACTCAACCTCTCAGATTATGTCAATCAGCCAAGAGCCGGAACTCGACAAAGACCTTGAAGGTGTTATGTTTTCACAAAGTCATTTTGTAACTAGTCCGAAATCGGTTCAGCCTTACATAAATTTTGATGCTGCTCAAATCAAAGATAACAGAAAGTTCTTTGCTTTTGGTTATGATGCAATTGCGCTCAGTAATCGGCTAAACTGGATGCAAAGGCTGAAAAATCAGCAAATGAATGGGCTCAGCGGAAAAATCAATGTCGATAAAAATGGTATCATTCATCGTGAAACCGGTTGGGCTAAATTTAGAAACGGTAAAGCAGAAATCGTCGAAGAAACATTTTAATATGAGATTTCTTGGCGACTATTGGGAAAATATTGCATACAAATATTTAAAAAAGAACAAATTAAAGTTAGTTCAAAGAAATTACTACAGCAAATTTGGAGAAATTGACCTTGTTATGCAAGACGAGAAAGCGCTGGTTTTTATTGAAGTAAAATATAGAAAAAATTCTGAAAAAGTTTCTGCAATTGAATCAGTGACATTATCCAAACAGAAAAAAATCATCCAAACAGCCAAATTGTTTTTACTAGAAAATAATAAATATAATAACTGGAACTGTCGATTTGATGTACTGTCTATCGAAGGAGATAAGAAAAATCCTCACATTCAGTGGTTTAAAAACGCATTTTATTGAGAAAATAACTATGAAAAAAATTATTTTAACAAGTTTACTAAGCACAACAATTATTTTAACTTCATGCACACCAGTAGTTGTTGGTGGCGCCATAGTCACTGGAATTTCTGTTGCAAATGATCGTCGTTCAGCTGGA